>JAYWBH010000243.1:0-6303 GCA_043781815.1 Bryobacterales bacterium
ATACAGCTTGGTTGTTACTGATCGTAAGCATGCTTCGATGTCGCGTAAACTTTCCCGATAAGTCAATTGCCCAAATGAAAGACATAGAAATTGATCCCAGATTTACATGGGGACAGCCCGCATGTTTCCATATTTAATTGAGATTCTGAAAGACGGTAAACACGCTGTGTTTATGACAGGATTTTCGTTTTAATTGAACAGGTAGAAGCCCTTAACTTCGACAGATGAAGTTAACCCCAAAGAACCCCAAAGCTACAACTGGAACATTTAACCGCAGAATAACCGCAGACAACACGGCGGTTGGCTGTTATCAGCGTTCATCTGCGGCCGTTATAATCTTGTGGAACACCTATCCACAGATGACGCAGATAAGCGCAGATAAAACCAAACACAATTGCAGTTGGCTGTTATCTGCGTGCATCGGCGACATCTGCGGATAGAGATACTTTATCCTGCGAAACCAGATACGGTGCCGATGGCACAGTGAAGTGGAACCAGCCGATCATCATCTCTTCATAAGTCTGATCTCCCCAACGGACTTCTTTCGTTGGGTCAGGATTGTACTTGTTGTTCGGAGAGTTGTCGAAGTGGGCAATGCAATCCAACCGGGCACCCTTGGGAACCAAAATGGGTTGGGCTAGTTCGTATGCCAACTGCCAGTTGAAGTCGTATTTAGGAACGCTTAACAACACTTCCTCGCGACCATCAGGATAGACCAGCGTGTACTTGAAATCCTTGCCGCGCAGGTGCATGTGTGGCATAAGATTTCGCAGGGTCACATCCTGCTTGAACGTCCAGGAGGACTTCACTTCGTGCGCCGAAGCACCAGCGGGGATTCGGAACATGCCATTCAAAGCACGACCCGTAGCGGCGCGATTCGTTGGCGGCTCTTTGGCGAATCGTAATCCAATGTAAGTGCGGTCTTTCTGGGCAGTGCCATTGGGTGTGTAATGTAACTGGAAGTTAAGTGTAGACCCGGCTCGTACTAACTTGGCTGTCCCTTTTTCAAAAGTCAAAGGCTGCTCACCAGGGGCGAAGCCAACCAGAAGATCGCCACCATCGTTGAAATCACCAGGCTTACCATCGGGCTCTTTCACAAACACAATCACATGATGAATCGCCGAACGTTTGTCAGGTCGAACTTCGGCAGCTTCAATCCACTTATCCTCGGTGAAGTGAGTGGGAACGTTGAAGTACTTATAGGCCACCACGCCAGTAGCAGGAACATCAAAATCCTTGCCGATGTCAATGATTACGTCGGGCTTGCCGATGTTCCATCCTTCGGAATATTGAGGCGCTTCGCCACGCAGTTTCGGATTACCTTCGGGGGCTCCAGCATTGACCCAGGCAGTGATGGTTGCAACATCTTTGTCCGTCAGTCTGCGGTCATTCTGAAATTTTCCGTAGTGCGGATCAGCCAGCCACGGCGGCATCTTGCGGGAAGTGGTTGCTTCGCGAATCGCCCGAGCCCAGGGGCGGACTTCAGTGTAAGTGGTAAACGCCATAGGAGCCACTTCGCCCTTGCGATGACATTCCACACAACTGCGATCAAGGATAGGAGCGACGTCCTGCGAGTAAGTGGGTTTGTCAGCTCCCCAGAGCGCCGTTGAGGCAAGGATCAAGACAATAGAAAATGGTCGCACCATACCGATATTGGATCACATTCGGAGAATGGACGAAAGGGGGTGTTGCGGGACTGGCAGCCTGGAAGTTGATTTGGATTCGAGGTAGTATAATCAAGCCATGGTAATGGTCGAAGAAACCTATTTGCCGCTAACCCTGTATGCTCCTGGTCTGACCGACAACCAGTTCCAGGAATTTTGTGAGAAGTATCCAGATTTCAGTCTGGAATATACGGTCGAGGGAGAACTGGTATTTACACCTCCAACTGATCCTGAAACCGGAGTTCGTAACGCCGCAATCACCTATCAATTGATGAAGTATGCGATTGAGAGCAAAACTGGTCGCGTCACTGATTCCAGTGCTGGTTTCGTACTCCCCAGCGGAGCTCGGCTATCGCCAGATGCCGCGTGGATTTCGCTGGATGCCTTTCAAAGCAGTAAACCTGTTCCCGAATTTGTCATTGAATTGCTTTCGCCATCAGACCGTCCAACCATAACCAAACGCAAGATGGCGGAGTGGATTGAAAACGGTGTAAGACTCGCATGGATGATTGATCCCCGGGCACAAAGTGTGACCATTTATCGTGCGGGGCTGTGCGCTATGGGCCAAAAAGATGAACCGGAGGTTCGTTCGGGAATCGAACATCTTGCAGGGGAAGGTCCAGTGGACGGCTTCATTCTGGATCTGAGACCCATTTGGAATGTCTGATTTAGTGCTTCGCTTCGCCGTCCTCCGCATTTGCGCCATGGGCTGCGCCAGCCACTGGTGGAAAGTTACTTGAGCTATAAAACATAGCTGCTGCCGCTAAAACAACAATCAACAGCACCAGTGGAATGCCGCCTTCCATCACTGACGATTCTCCATGGGCTGCGTGACCATGATTGTCGACGTGTCCGTGATTGTGATCTGTAGGGCTGCTCATACTTTGATTTTCGCAGAAAAACTAGGCCAGCACGACATCCCATCCCAAACCTGGCCGTTCATTAGGCTTCGCATAGATCCCCTCTGGCCCACGTGAGATGCTGTATTCTTCCTCATACATGGAATACACTTCCTTCGGTCCGCCCGGCGACGGCATGAATAGTTCAGCCCAGGGCGAATTCGTGTTGGCGTAAATCCAGTGAATGGAATCGAACCGTCCACCACCATGGGGGATCACCGGGATGTCGTAGGCTGCGGCCAGTGCGCCAATCTTGCGCAACTCAGTTAAGCCGCCACACCAATTAATGTCCGGCTGCCAGATTGCCGCGCAGTTGTGTTCCAACAAATAACGGAATCCGTAACGTCCGTATTCATGTTCGCCCGTGACGATGCGCGTGGATTTAATGGCGGCATTCAACCGTCCAAAACCGGCGTAGTCATGCGGCGGCAAACACTCTTCCATCCAATAGACGCGATACGGAGCAACCAGGTCGGCCATTTCCAGCGTGTAGCGTTCTGTCCAGGCCATCCAGCAATCCAGCATGATGTCCCCATCCGGCCCCAAGGATTCGCGGGTGCGCTTCACCAATTCGACATTCTTCTTCATGCCTTCGCGTCCATCAGCAGGACCATAGGGAATAGCCAGTTTCAAGCGCTTGAAGCCGAATTGCAGATGCTGTTCCACATCGTTGCCAGTGCAGTAAGCCGGAATGCGCGGTTTAGTTTCCCCGCCCAGCAGTTTATACACTGGTAGGTTAAGGGCCTTGCCGACAATATCCCATAGCGCCAAATCCACGCCGCTGATGGCGTTCATGGTCACACCCATGCGACCGTAACTCATCGTGGACCGCCACATGATGTCCCAATTTCGTTCCAGGTCAAACGGGTCGCGTCCCATCATCAACTTATTCAGATGACCTTCCACAATCTGTCCGCCGCCAGGCCCACCACCACCGTATCCAGTGATGCCTTTGTCGGTAGTGACTTCGACCACAAACGAAGGGACACCATCGGCCATGAACAAGCTGCGCATGGGCTTGAATTCAGCATAGATCGACATAGGGTTGGCCACTTCAACAGAGCCTGTGGACCAAGATCCTGGAGCAGGAGTAGACACAGGGGCAGGCTTGCGCGGCTTCACGTTCACCAGGCGGATGCCTGTGATTTTTAGCTTGCTCTTTTCCTGTTGAAAGGCAAGTGCCGGTGCATCAAAAGCGGCCAGCGCGACCGCAGGCGCAAGCGATAAGAATTGACGACGATCCATGCGAGCGATTATACATTTTTATCCTCGCCAAAGCACAACAACACAGTAGACCACATAGAATGATCTGTCTGAGCTTCATCAGGACGCTCCCTCCGTCGTCAAGCGTTATGAGGTGGACCCCGTTTTTTGGACAAAAAATTAAGCCTTTCTTAGATGGTGAGCGACATGGAAAATGAATATGGAGAACCAATGCCCAGCACCAGAAAGAATCACCCGCCTTCGTTGAAGGCAAAAGTGGCCGTGGAGGCCATTAAGGAACACAAGACTGCCGGACAGATCGCGCAGACGTTCGGCGTGCATCCGACCCAGGCTGGGTTTTGGAAAAAGCAAGCACTAGCGGGATTGCCAGACGTGTTCGGCAACGGTCGCGATCAGATGCGCGAGCAAGCGGACTTGGAAAAAGACGAGCTATGGCCAGTTGAAAGTGGAGTTGGACTTTCTCAAAAAAAGAGCTGGCCGGACGAAATCATTTATTCGTTGGCCACAGGTTGGGGTGGGCTTGCTAGACGCATCACTCTTCTCACCAGCATCGACTTGGGTTTCCACCATCTCTCCGAAGTTAGTATTGGTTGCGCCAACCTGACACCGCTTGTGCGTAGAAAATGGCACATCACGACACTTACTGCTCTAACTTCGGAATTCAGGATAAACACTCTTGCTTCCAACCACCCTAAAGAGTCAGAATGAGTTTCGGCAAGCTGTTCCAGAAAAAATGGTCTCTTCGAAGACCCATAGAGAGGAAGCAATGCAACTTCGTGTTTTGGCGTTTGTCTTAGCCGGCGGGAAAGGTACCCGCCTCTATCCACTGACCAAAGAACGGGCTAAACCCGCCGTTCCGTTTGGTGGACGATACCGGATCATTGACTTTGTGCTCACCAACCTGGTGAACTCGGGAATTTATTCCACTTACGTCCTGATTCAGTTTAAGAGCCAGTCTCTATTGCAGCATTTGCGCGATGGATGGGAATTCAGCGGACTACTGAAAAATCATTTCGTCATCCCCGTGCCGGCCCAAATGAGGTCTCAAAGTGAAAACTGGTATAGCGGTACGGCTGATGCCATTTACCAGAACATCAACCTGATTGAACAGGCCGACCCGCACGTGGTTATCATCTTCGGTGCCGATCATATTTACCGTATGAACATTCGGGAGATGATCGAATTTCATGAACAGAAACGAGCCCAGGCAACCGTTGCGGCTATCCCTGTGCCCAAGGAAGAAGCCAAAGAGTTCGGCGTTATTGAAGCGGCTCCCGATGGTCGTATTATTGGCTTTCACGAAAAAAATCCGAACGCCCCCACCATTCCCAGTGATCCTGCTAGCGTTTATGCATCCATGGGGAACTATGTTTTTTCCACCAGCCTGCTGCTGAAAGAGCTGTACGCCGATGCTGAAAATGAAAATAGCACTCACGATTTTGGACGCGATATTTTGCCCGGTCTGGTAGGCAAGGCTGAAATCTTCGCTTACGATTTCCGCACAAATCGCATTCCTGGAGATCCGGCTAGCGTGCGTCCTTACTGGCGCGACGTCGGAACCATTGATGCGTTTTACGAAGCCAACATGGATCTAAAATCAGTTTCGCCGGACCTTAATCTTTATAATCGCGAATGGCCGTTGCGCACGGCGGGTTACGAAGATCCTCCGGCAAAGTTCACTTTTGATGATGAGGGTCGTCGTGGTCAGGCAGTGGATTCTGTGGTCTGTTCCGGGTCCATTCTTTCCGGCGGCATGGTGAAAAATTCCGTCATTGGACGAGGGGTCAAAATCCACACCGGGTCAGAAGTGGACGATTGCATTTTGTTCGATAACGTGGATATTGGACGTCATGCAAAAATCAAGCGGGCGATTCTGGATAAGAACGTCCGGGTGCCCCCAGGAACAATGATTGGTTACGATCTGGATAAAGATCGTCAGCTATATCATGTAACGGAAACGGGCATTGTGGTGGTGGAAGGACACCGATCTCATGTGGACGTTTCCACCATTCAGATCTAACAGCTTGGTGCAGTGAAATGGAACGGGAACAACAAGGGGAACGATGGCCAATTCCGAATTAGCTGCGCGCTTTTTAGCAGTGCACATTGACCGTCTGCGGAAGTTGCCGAAGCGGCGGATTGTATTTCCAGAAGGCGACGACCCACGGATTCAACAAGCGGCAGCGCGCTTGGAAGATGAACGGCTGGTGGAACCGGTACTGATCGGAAAAGGCCACACCTTGCCCGATGACCGCTATGCACGACTACTCCACGAACGACGCAAGGCGAAGGGTATGACGGAAATGGAAGCCCGTCAGTTGTCCCAAAAGCCCCTGTACTTCGCATCGTTGATGGTATCGGCAGGAGACGCCCATGGCAGTGTGGGCGGGGCCACAAACACCACTGCGGAAACCGTTCGGGCGGCCATTTTGTGCATCGGCGTGGCAGCCAATGTGAAGACTGTGTCCAGCGTGATGTTCGTGATTGTGCCCGACCGTTCCTTTGGTAAAGATGGT
>JAYWBH010000244.1:0-1989 GCA_043781815.1 Bryobacterales bacterium
GGATGTACGAGGCTTGTAGGCACCGCCGCGAAGCACTCTGGCGCCACCTTTGGCAACGGCTTCCGCTGTGTCCAAAATCTGCTTTTCAGATTCCACGGAGCACGGGCCAGCCATCATCACAAACTCATCGCCACCAATTTCCAGCGGACCCCGCGGAGTGTCAATGCGGATCACAGTCTTTGTCTCCCTGAATTCCCGACTGACAAATTTATAGGGTGCAGAGATTCGAACCGCTTTTTCCACCTGTGGCATTGCTTCCAGGGATTCCAGGCAGTTGGTCACGTCGCCTACGCCAACTACGCCGATGACGCAACGCTCCTCCCCTTCAATGGCATGGATCTTATAACCAAGTTCGCGAACCCTTTCACAAACTTCTTCAATTTCCGCTTTGTTGGCATGTAACTTCATAGAGATGATCATTTTCGATTAACTTTCCTGCGTTGAAAAATAAAAAACCCACTCTTTCGAGTGGGTTGGTTAGAAACTTTGCTTGACGCTTTGCCAACACCACTCGCGATTTAGGTTTGGTACCAAAATCGGGGCCAGTAAATTGAGTTGGCAAGATGTGTGTTGGCGAAAAGCATGAAATTGAATTCTACATCGTTGTCTGGAACAATTGCAAGCCTTTTTTACAGGAGTGTTCTGAAAATAGCTAACCACCTATACGTGGTGTGAAATACCCCTGTATTATGACAATCTAGTTTATTTGCTAATACATCCATTACGAAGCTTTAACCACCTCTCAGCACTGTCAACATGATCTTTCACAAAAGCGGTCTGCGAACGTTACAATAGAAAAATGAGTGATTCAGAATTTCCTTTGCCTCCTGCCACATTTGAATTTCTTGTCGTGAGCTTAAAAATGCAGACCGAAATGCAACTTGGATTGCTCCGTTTCGGAGGCGAAACGGACAAGCAACCCGTCAACCTTGCCGCTGCCAGACACAGCATCGATTTACTGGCAATGATTCAGGAAAAAACGGCGAACAATCTGAACTTGGAAGAAAAGAGGCTGATTGATAATTCGCTCACCGAACTTCGCTTTCGGATCGTCAACCTGGGATCCTCGCCGATTGTAGAAATTCCCACGCAGGAATAATGGCGGCGTTGAAACTGACAGTTCTCGGCTCTGGAACCAGTGTGGGTGTCCCCAGCATTGGCTGCCATTGTAGCGTTTGCACCTCCTCCGATCCCCGTGATAATCGCATGCGCCCGTCAGTGTTTTTGGAATTCGACGGTAAGGGAATTGTGATCGACACAACTCCTGATTTCCGCACCCAAGCCTTACGCTTTCGCATGGCCCGGCTGGATGCTATTCTGCTAACCCATCCCCATGCCGATCACGTGATGGGTTTGGACGATGTCCGCCCCTTCAATTTCCGGCAAGGCACAGTGATCCCCGTGTTCGGTTCGGAAGAAAGCATTGCCGCTATCCGCCGATGCTTCCCTTATGTATTCACCGAAGCGCCGCAAGAATCCACCCGTCCAAAACTTTCCACTCATGTGTTGGATGGCAGCCCGTTCCAAGTTCTGGAAACGCTGGTCACACCGATATTGCTGCATCACGGCACAGGACGAGTCTTTGGCTATCGCATCGGCAAACTGGCTTACCTTACCGATCACAGCGAGATCCCTGAAGAATCCATGGAAAAGCTGCATGGACTGGATGTGTTGTTTCTGGACGCACTTCGTTACAAGCCACATCCCACCCATTCCACCGTGCAGCAGTCACTGGAAATTGTGGAGCAACTGAAGCCTAAACGAGCGTTCTTCACCCACATCTGTCACGACCTGGAACATCAGCGAGCCGAAAGTATGCTGCCCGAGCATGTTCGCCTTGCCTATGATGGTTTGGAAATATTGGTTGAGGATTGCCTGGGATGACCGGAGGCAGGGCTTTGACCATTGGAAATTTCGACGGGGTGCATCGCGGACATCAGGAACTGATCAAGCAAGTCTGCACCATTGCCGGTGAACATGGCTGGACTT
>JAYWBH010000245.1:0-6283 GCA_043781815.1 Bryobacterales bacterium
TTTGGCTACCTTGGAATCTGTCCAGCCAGAAGCGGATTTGGCTGCCCAACGCGCCTCGGTGAGCGTCTCTGAAGCGGATTCCTCCTCTGCCGAAGCTGCTTTTAAATCACAGGATCAAAATATTCTCACGCTTGAGGCTACTTTGGAGCGCATGAAAACTGAATCGGTGAAAGCCAAGCTCAATATGGATCGCGCCAACAAACTGAAGCCGGAAGGGCTGATCGCTCAGCAGGATTACGACCTCCGCTCTGCCGAACTGCAATCCTCTGCCGCCGCCATTCGCGAATCGGAAGCGCGCATTGCCCAAGCTCGCGGGCAGCGTGACCAGTTCCGAGCCCAATTGAATGCTGCTCAAAAGCGGGTCACCGTTTCCCAAGCGCAAGTTCGCCGGGCAGTGGACGTTTTGCAGCGCACGATTGCGACTGCGCCACTGGATGGCATGGTGACCAATCTGCCGGTGCGGGTGGGTGAAACCGTGGTTTCCGGTATTCAAAATTCGCCAGCCAGCCTGATCATGACTATTGCCGATATGTCACTAATCACCGCCGAAGTGAAAGTGGATGAAACCGACATTGTGAATGTGAAGTTGCAACAAGTGGTGGACATTACAATTGATGCGATTCCTGGCAAAACTTACAAAGGGCATGTCCTTGAGATTGGCAACACGGCCATTTTGCGTTCCACCGGATTGGCTGCTTCGCAAAGCGCCATTTCCAGCCAGGAAGCCAAGGATTTTAAGGTTGTTGTGGCCTTGGACGATCCGCCTGCTGAAATTCGGCCCGGCCTTAGCTGTACCTCTAAGATCATCACTTCCACCAAGGAAAAGGTGGTTTCCATTCCCATTCAGGCACTAACGGTTCGTCAAAAGGGCGACCTTGAGGTGAAACCGGATGCGAAGAAAGACGCGCCGCCACCGTCTGTTGATCCGGCTGTGATGAAAGCTAACAAGCAGGAAGTGCAGGGTGTGTTTGTGATCGCGGGTGAAAAAGCTGTTTTCCGCAAAGTGGAAACTGGCATTACCGGGGCAACCGACATTGAAATATTGAGTGGCCTGAAAGATGGCGATGAAATTATCACCGGTAGCTACAAAGTGATTCGTACTTTGAAGAACGAAGCGAAAGTCAAAGTAGACAACAAGAGTCCAGTCAAGGCAGAATCATAAGGTAGACAATGGCAACGGCAACTATAGCAACCAACGCAAAAGGTGAGCAACTTCGCCAAGACAAGATAGTTATCCGCACGTATGATCTTTGGAAAACGTACCAAATGGGAGACCAGACCATCAACGCGGTTTCCGGTGTGGATATTGAAATCAAACGTGGTGAATATGTTGCCATTATGGGACCGTCAGGTTCCGGCAAGTCCACGTTGATGAATCTCATTGGTTGTCTGGATAGCCCCAGCAAGGGTGATTATTACATTAACGGGAATCTGGTCAGCGAAATGAATGACGACCAGTTGGCTCACATTCGCAACAAGGAAGTTGGGTTCGTTTTCCAAACGTTCAACCTGCTTGCCAGAGCCACGGCGTTGCACAACGTGGAATTACCGCTGATTTATGCTGGGATTGACAGCAAAATGCGCATCGAACGGGCCACGCAAGCGCTTCGTCAAGTGGATTTAGAACAACGGATGTACCACAAGCCCAATGAACTTTCCGGCGGACAGCGGCAGCGTGTGGCCATTGCCCGCGCACTGGTTACCAACCCTTCCATTTTGCTGGCTGACGAACCGACGGGTGCTTTGGATTCCACTACGGGTATTGAAATTATGGGATTGTTTGAACGATTATTTCAGCAAGGCAATACCATTATTCTAGTTACCCATGAACATGATATTGCCATGCACGCCCATCGCGTAATCTTCATCCGCGACGGTAAGATTGAGAAGGACGAAAGAATTAAGTAAGCTGCTTACGCTTGATTTTTGCAGCACCCAGAAACACCAGCCCTATTCCCAGCATGGCCATGGTGCCTGTTTCTGGAGTTGCTGTAGCTGTAATATTTCCTGGTCCAGTGATGGTATTGGTGGCCGTGCCCGCACTGGAGTTCAACCAACCACTGGTTACCAACACGTAGTTCCCAATCGCCAGATTAACACTGAATCCCGATAAGCCCACCGTGGGATTATCGTCATTGGCAATGATCACATTGTTCAGTGGATTGAGCGGGTTGAATGTGGAGTTATACAGGATTGTATAGTTGTCCCAAGGCCCCACACTATTCACCACGTAGGTTCCGGCCTGACTGACGGTAAGAGACTGGGCCGAAAAGGCGACGTTTGTTGCGTAAAAAGAGAGGACAGTAGGTGCTAAATTTCCGTTTGCTTCCGGTCGGTTGTAAGTCGGCTGACCAGTGGTAACCGCTGTGTAGGTGAAACTGCCGCCGTAAAGCGGGGCCAACATTACAAGCGCAACAAGGTATCGATGGATCACTGATAAATTCCTTTGCCAGCTATCTGGGTACATACTTACTCTCAACCATTTTCGGGATATCAGGAACTAGGGCAATTCCTATATTCCAAGTTGAATATCCTTAGCCCGTGCCCGGTTTATCTACCATTCGGTACCAATGGGGGATGCCATAGTTGCTGTCTTTCGGGTTCCTAAAGCATCGTAGATTAACGCCTGTTTACAATCACTTGCTGGCAAAATGAAGACGCTTTAATGGCTGGCTAAGTACCATCTAGGGTTGGCTAAGAAAAAATGGTTGGCAACTTTGGCGGAAGAGCATAGTCCTCCTTAGAAGCTAGTTTGATTTTGCTGGAACATGCAACAGTGAACTATTAGAATCACAATTGTGCGCAAACTAAGTATCTCCTCCTACCCCTTTTAAGCATTCCACCCAGCGTAGTGATTAACCCTTCAGTCGATGTAGGCCTATCATGCGCAAAAGTCACCGCTTACGCTTAGTGGGCCTGCGTCCAGTGCTATGGCTGGTCCTGACTTTATGCCTATCTGCGCGTGACGACCATTTCAACCAGTTTTTTGATGATTGGCGCTGGGTTCGGTTTAACACCACATCGGGCTTGCCATCGAACTCCGTTCTGACCATTGTTGAAGATTCCGAAGAGATCACCTGGGTGGGCACAGAAGAAGGGGTGGCCTGGTTTGATGGCTATTCCTGGCACGCCGTAGGGGCATCTGCCGGTTTGCCGTGCCGTGATTCAGTGCGCCGATTATGGGCCCTGGGCGAAGGGAAAGTGGCCTTGGATTGTGCAGGCTATTTCTATGTGGGGGGGCGTGCAGGGTTCAAAAAAATGGACCTTTCAGCGGATAAAAATCAGCGGGAAAGCGTACTTTCAGCAGCCTCACTTGATGCCAAAACGCTGTTGTTGCAAACGGCTCGGGAATTGCTGATTTACGCAGACGGTTCGGTGACGGCGGTGCCTGCCGGTTATCCAAAAGTTAACCCTGGAGCAAGTTCAGCAATTTTGGCAGGGAACAAGCAAACCGTCTGGCTGAATGCTGTTGACGGAATTTACCAGTGGACGGGGAAAGTGTGGCGGAAATCTTTTGCGTCCCCTGGAATCGGCGAAATTGGGTTTGCCTCGAACAATAAAAAGGACGATGGCTACATTTGGGTGGCTGAGCCTTTGGCTATGCGCGGATTGCATGAATTTGCCAATGGCAATTTGGGTAGACGAATTCCACCGTTGGCCGATCAATTTCGTTTCGGCGATGTTTCCCCGGATGGTGAGGCGGTGGTGGGCTTTGAATCGGGCAAGATTCTTCACCGTTTTCAAGGTAATTGGCGAGAAATGCTTCCTGTACCCGGTCCATTTCGCCTGGCGACTTCCGCACTGTACCGGTCAAATGGAGACTTGTGGATCGGCACATCCAACGGCTTGGCATGTTACCGTTCCAGAACCCGTTTATGGACCCGTTGGATAGAACCGGATTCCGAAGAGCGCAACATAGTCAATGAATATCTGCGTCATTCCAATGGAGATTTGTGGATAGGTACGGCGCAAGGAATTGAAGTTCGGCATCCTAACGGCGCCATCGAAGACATAAAGATAGCCACAGCGGTAACAGGGTTAGCGGAAGATTCCGAAGGTGGCGTGTGGGTATCGAGCGGGACGCACTTTGGCGGCGCTTACCGATTTTTCAAAGGCCAATGGCGGCATTATGGTAAGGCTGAAGGCCTGACAGACCAGCCCATTCATCGAATTCGGCGTGATTCCGAAGGTGGTGTTTGGCTATTAAGCAATGAAGGTGCACTGAAGGGCAAACCGAAAGAGGCAGGGGCATATCGATGGTCTGAGGGAATGTTCACCCGCTGGGGATCGGAAACGGGGCTGCCTTCGGAGGCTGTTTATAGCTTTACGGAAGATCGCGGCGGGGCCTATTGGTTTGCCACTGCCGCTGGACTGAGTCGCTGGAAAGATGGGAAGTGGACCAACTGGTCACGCGGAGTGGAACTGCTGGATGGCGGCGTGTTCAGCGTGGCTTCAGACCCTGGGGTGCGTCCGGGGGCGCCTCGTATCTGGTTTGCGGATCGTCGCAATGGGGTTGGCTATATTGATGAAGCGGACAAAGTCCATTTCTATGGGACGGGTCAGGGTCTGCCTTCCAATATTGTTTGGGAAGTAAAAATGGATCGTGAGGGGCGGCTTTGGGCTGCAACAAAAAAGGGTCTTTCAGTTTTTGAGGAAGGAGCCTGGCTATCCTTTCAAATGGATTCAGGATCGGATAATTTAGCGTTGTGGCCGCTGTTGGTGGAAGACAACCAAGTGTATGTGGGCTCGCTGGGTCGGGGTACTTACATTCTGCACACAGACGAGCTGCTGAAGCGGCAACCACGGGTGCGGCTGGAGCAGTTGGCCGATGAAAACGGCAACCTTCGCTTCCGCTGGGAAGCACTTCCGTATTGGGGTGAATTCGCACCGGAAAAAGTTCTGACACGGTATCGTTTCAATGATCAACCCTGGACGGAATGGGGATTGGGTCGGCTGGCCCAATGGAAGTCCGCTCCGGCTGGTCCGCACAAGATTGAAGTGCAGGCCAAGCTGTTGTTGTTGAGCAGCAACCCGACTGTGGAATCGTTGGACTTTGAATCGGTGGCGCCGTTCTACCAGCGAAGCATGTTTTGGATTCCGTTCATCCTGCTGACGGCAATTGTGGCGTACCTCACCGCAACGTTGATTTTAGGGCGTATCCGCTACACCAGAGATCTGAAAGCGGCCAAGGAAAAGGCCGAAGCTGCGTCCAAAGCCAAAGGGGAATTTCTGGCCGTGATCAGCCATGAATTGCGCACTCCCATGAACGGCATTATGGGCATGACGGCACTACTGATGGACACGCACATGGAAGTAACGCAGCGGGAATATGCCGATACCATTCGCAGTTCGGCAGATGCATTGTTGGGGCTGCTGAACGACGTGCTGGATTTTTCAAAAATTGAAGCAGGCAAGTTGGAATTTGAAAATGTCCCGTTCAACCTGCGTCGCACGCTGGAAGAGGTGCTGACTTTATGTGGTCCCAAGGCCAATGAAAAGGAGTTGGAACTGCTTCTGGCATTCGAACCGGGAGTGCCCACCGATCTTACTGGCGACCCTACGCGGATTCGGCAAATTGTTCTGAACCTGGTTTCCAATGCGATCAAGTTTACAAGCAAGGGTCATGTGTTAGTAAGGTCGAGTTACGATTCCGGTTGTCTGCGCGTTTCTGTTTCGGATACAGGCATTGGGATTCCTGAAAATAAGCTGCCCATGCTATTTCACAAATTCCAGCAAGTGGATACATCGAATACAAGGAAGTATGGAGGCACGGGTCTTGGTCTGGCCATCTCCAAACGCCTGGTAGAGGGCATGCTCGGCGACATTCAAGTTACCAGTCGATTGGGTGAAGGTTCTGTATTTGGCTTCTGGATTCCTATCAATCCGGCCAACTCTACGGAGCGAAGAGGGTCGGAATGCGCCAGGGGCATGGCATTGGTTGCCCATTCCCACGTGGTGGCGGGAAAGATACTGGCTGACGAACTTACAGCGGTGGGCTTTGCAGTGCAGTTACTATCAACAGGGCCCGAGTTAGTGGAAGCAATGGCCCTGTTGAAAGAGCCTTGCGCGGTGGTTTTGGATGACCGTCTGGAAGCTTTCAGTGAATTGGATTGGTTCAGCGTGACCCGGCCAGAATTCAGAGTATGTTTGATTTCCAATGCGACAGGGGTGCAAGTGGGCATTCCACCATCGTGGGTGAAACACGCCAGACCAGTGCGTATTTCTGCATTGACCCGCTCATTGATCGATTCCAGAACGCAGCCCCATGTCCAAAGCGCTGCCC
>JAYWBH010000246.1:0-6281 GCA_043781815.1 Bryobacterales bacterium
ATCGAAGAGAATCAAAGGAACCACCACCGGCTATTTGAAGTTAGATGAAATGACAGGCGGCTTCCGCCCTGGCGAACTCATCATACTGGCCGCCAGACCGGCGATGGGCAAGACCGCCCTTGCATTAAATATTGGCCAACACGTTTCCATGAATCCAAAAGGGTCACGGGCGGTGGCTGTCTTCTCTTTAGAAATGTCCAATGAATCACTGCTGACGCGTATGATTTGCGCGGAAGCCCGCGTGGACCAAACTAAATTCCGCGAAGGATATTTGAACGGCGATGAGCGTCGCAGATTGCAGATGGGGACGGCGAATATTGTGGAAGCGCCCATTTTTATTGACGATTCCGCTGGTTCCAATCTGATGGACATCCACGCTAAATTGCGACGATTGAAAGCGGAACAAGATTTAGGACTGGTGATTGTGGACTACCTTCAATTGATGACTGTTCGTGGAAAGTCGGAAAACAGGACTCAGGAAATCAGTACTCTGTCGCGCGGCCTAAAACTGTTGTCTAAAGAATTGAAAGTTCCATTCCTGGTGCTCAGTCAGTTGAGCCGCGCGCCGGAACAACGGCCCGGGGATCATCGACCGCAGTTGAGTGACTTGCGCGAATCGGGATCCATTGAACAAGACGCCGACATGGTCATGTTTGTGTTTCGCGAAGAATACTATAAGCGTGACGATGAAAGTCTTCGCGGCAAAGCAGAAGTCATTTTAGCCAAGCAACGTAACGGCCCCACTGGCACGGCCAAACTTGCCTTTCTGCATCAGTACACCAAGTTTGAAAACCTGATGGAAGATGTAGGTGGAGACCTTGCCGAGTAGTCTGCTGGTAAACTAAACAATTCTGTCTATGCTGCTGGAGCTACGCGGTCTCCAAAAACGGTTCGGTGGAGTGCACGCTCTGAAGAAGGGCGACCTGTGCGTTGAGGCTGGTGAAGTCCATTTGTTGATGGGCGAAAATGGCGCTGGGAAATCTACAATGATGAAAATTGTGGCAGGCCTGCAACGTAAAGATGGTGGCGATTTCTTGTGGCAAGGCCAGCCTGTTGATTTCCGCAATCCGGCGGAAGCACAGCGCATGGGCATTGCCATGGTGCACCAGGAATCCTTGCTAGCACCGCACTTAAGCGTTGCTGAGAACATTTTTCTGGGTCGCGAAGATTTGCTTCCGTTGGGATTCGTCAACCGCCAAGCCATGATGACGAAGACACGTCGGCTGATTGAAGAACATAAATTCCCTCTGCAACCGGAATGGCGCGTAGATCGTTTGAGCCCCGCAGGCAAGCAGATGGTGGAGATTTGCCGGGCAATTCAACATGGTTCGTCGCTGTTGATCTTTGATGAACCGACATCCTCTTTATCTGATTCGGAAACGAAAGAAGTGTTCGGGATTGTACGCACTCTACGACAACGAAAAGTTGGCGTGATCTATATCACTCACCGCTTAGACGAATTGCGTGAAGTGGGCGACCATGTGACGGTTCTGCGCGACGGCGAAACCATTCATACCGAGCCGCTGGCCACATTGACTACCGATCGGATCATTCAATATATGGTTGGTCGCCCGCTCTCCTCCGTTTATAAGCGCGAACCCATCGCACCCGGCAAGCCCATGTTGGAAGTAAAGAATCTTAGTTCTGGCACACTGCTGCGCAACTTGAATCTTACCGTCAGGGCGGGTGAAATTGTCGGTCTTGCTGGTCTGGTCGGCGCAGGCAGAACAGAACTCTGTCGCGCTATTTTCGGCATCGACCCCATTGATTCTGGCGAAGTGCTGGTGGAAGGCAAACCCGTTCGCATTCGGTCGCCGCGCGAAGCGGTTCAAGCCAGCCTGGCCTTGATCCCTGAAGATAGACAGAAGACTGGATTAGCCCGTGCCATGCCGATTTCTTTCAACGTCACCATGGCCAATATGGAAGCTGTTTCTCCAAACGGAATAGTCAGCACATCGGCAGTGAAAGTGGCCACCGATAAAGCCATTACCCGGCTGCACATCCGTTGCGAATCGGGCGGCCAACTTGCTGGTCGGTTAAGCGGTGGGAATCAACAGAAAGTGGTCATCTCAAAATGGGTGACGCGAGGCGCACGGATCTACCTTTTTGATGAACCTACGCGCGGCATTGACGTGGGCGCGAAAGTGGAAGTGTTTGAAGTGATGGACGAATTGGCACGGCAAGGCGCAGCCATCTTAATGGTGTCAAGCGAGCTGCCTGAGTTACTGCAGGTGGCTGATCGTATTGTGGTCATGCGACAGGGCCGGTTTACAGGCGAATTGCCTGGGCGAACCACACAAGAAGAAATTCTACGTCTAGCTGCTTTTGAAAGTCCGGGGAAGGTTTCATGATTCAACGTCTATTACCGTTTTTGACACTGATCATTTTGTTTGTGATCTTGTGTTTTGCATCACCCTACTTTTTGACGGTGACCAATTTATCAAGCGTTGTGCGCCAAACGGCTGTGATCAATATTATGGCCCTGGGTATGACGTTGGTAATCATTTCCGGGGGCATTGACCTTTCCGTGGGCTCAATTTTGGCCATGGGCGGATTGTTCGGAACGATGATGATGCAGGCAGGACAACCAGTTCTGGTAGGCGTCGCAGTAGGACTTCTCACTGGCTGCCTCTGCGGCTTCGTTAACGGAACGCTGGTCACTCGGCTGAAAATTAATCCCTTCATCGTAACGTTGGGAACCATGGGCATCATCCGCGGGCTCACCCTGCTGATCTCAAACGGATTGCCGGTGCACCAAATTCCCAAAGACTTTTCCTATCTTGGGGAAGGCATGCTGCTGGGTGTCCCATTTGTGTTGTGGCTGCTGGTGATTTGCGCCCTGGCCGTCCACGTGATTTTAGAACATACCCGGCTGGGCAGGTATGCTTTTGCCATTGGCAGCAATCCCGATGCGGCTTATTACGCCGGCATTCCAGTGAACTTTCACACCGTTGCTGTCTATTCCATCTGCGGTATGTTAACCGGCTTGGCAGGCATGATTGAGGCATCCCGTTTAATGACCGGGCAGCCCACCGCTGGCCAAGGCTACGAACTGCAAGCCATCGCCGCAGTGGTGATTGGTGGTGGTAGTTTACGAGGCGGTGAAGGTACGGTGCTGGGGACATTGGTTGGCGCGTTCATCATGGGCCTGCTGGCCAACGGGTCGGATTTATTGGGTATTTCACCCTATCTGCAGCAAGCGATCATCGGCGCAGTGATTATTTTAGCGGTCACTGTGGACGAACTTCGTAAGCGCAAAATTGCTTAAGGAAACATTTTTATGGGAAACGTAAAGAACATTATGGATTTGACTGGCCGCGTGGCGGTGGTGGTGGGTGGCACCTCAGGCTTGGGGCGCGTACTTGCTCTGGGCTTGGCCGATGCCGGTGCTGACGTGGTGGTTACTGGACGTCGTGAAAACCTTATCAACGATGTGGCAATTGAGATTGAAGCCCGCGGACGTCGCAGTTTGCGGGTCGCAGCGGACATCTTAAAAAAGAGTGACCTGGAGGCCCTGCGCGATAAGATCCTGGCTGAATTTGGTCAAGTGGATATTCTGTTGAATGCCGCCGGACGCACTGCCCGCCGTCCGACCAAGGATGTTACGGAAGAAGAGTGGCGCAGTATTATGGACACTAACGTGACAGGCACATTGCTTTCCTGTCAGGTGTTCTACGAACCGTTGTCAAAGAATGGACGTGGCCGCATCATCAACATTGCTTCACTCAGTTCCTTCGTCAGTCTGCTGGAAGTGTCGGCCTATGCGGCGTCGAAATCAGCAGTGCTTTCTTTGACTCGAAGCTTGGGTATTGAATGGGCCAAGCACGGCATCAACGTCAATGCCATTGCTCCCGGCGTGTTCCTCACCGATTTGAATTCAGCGTTGCTCAACGGCACTGACCGCGGCGAGGAATTCCTGCTGCGTACGCCCATGAAGCGATTCGGCAATGCGCAGGAGTTGGTAGGAGCGGCAGTCTTACTTGCATCGGATGCGGCCAGTTTCATCACCGGCCAGTGCATTGCAGTTGATGGCGGATTCCTGGCATCCGGCGTAAATCAGTAAATGTAGATTATGTTTTTAGCTGTTGCCATACTTACCGCCGCCGTCGGGTTAACCGGCTCTGGAAAACGCATTGACGTTCTACACGGGCCTGACTCATTGCCTCATGAAGGATTGAAGCGGAAAGTCCTGCTGGTGGGTGGATTGGACGGCTCCGATGCCTCGGCTAAATTCGTGCGGCAACAGTTCGATAAGTTGAAATCCTCAGACAGGCTGGCTATTTCAGCCATTCCTATGGGTAACCCGGAAAAGTCCGCACTGCAATTTCCACCCACCGGGGATGCTTACGCGAAGGGTACGGAATCCCATTATCTATGGCGATTCATCGGAACTTTTGCTCCAGACATAGTGATTGTTGCGGGTGAAGATCCAGGTGGATTAGCCAAAGCGTTGTCTCGTGCTGCTGCGGCTGACGTCGGCATTATCCCCGCACAAGTTGTGGAATTGAAAGCAGGTGCATTGAAAGATGCACTCACCCCAACCATCGTCACCTCGCAAGCCAGGCAGCAGATGTTGCGAAGGTTGGATCGTACCCCAAGCGGCATCGCGAAACTATTGGCCAAAGTCTATGGTCACGAATTCAAAGAGGCTGTTTACATCCCAGCTATGGCGTTGATCGGTCGCTTACGTTTGGGCGGTGTGGACGTGTTGGAAGATGTGGAATCCCTGGTGTCACCGTTCTTATCCGGGGAACGCAACAGCATGGAAAAGGCAACCAGTAGTCATCTATCTGGCCACCTGATTTTTGCTGAACTCGCCGAACAGACCAACAATAAAAAATACGTCGATCTGGTTCGCGCTGCGGCAGACACGGGCTTTGAGTGGGATGGCTCAATGCGCGATTCCATGCCTTTTCACAACGAAATGAGTGACAGCGTTTTTATGGGAACACCCATTCTGGTGAAGGCAGGCAAGCTGACCGGCGAGACTCGTTACTTTCAAATGGCAATGCGTCATACACGCTTCATGCGTAAGTTGTGCCTGCGTGCTGATGGCCTGTATCGGCATTCCCCATTGGATGAAGCGGCCTGGGGACGTGGCAACGGCTTCCCTGCCCTGGGCTTGACTTTAAGCTTGCAGGACATGCCGAAGGGAGCGGACAGGGCAGAGATGCTGGAAGCCTTTCGTCAACACATGGCGGCTTTGTTGAAGCATCAGGATGAAACAGGCATGTGGCGACAAGTGATTGATGTTCCGGGTTCCTACCGCGAGTTTTCAGCAACGGCCATGATCGGCTTTGCCATGGCCAAAGGTGTTCGATTAGGTTGGCTGGATGCAGCAACGTATCGTCCAGCCGTTGTGCGAGCCTGGGCTGCAGTGAAGACAAGAGTTTCCAGTAACGGCCAATTGATTGACGTTTGTACCAACACTGGAAAGCAAAAGAGTCTGAAAGAATATTTTGACCGGACCGCAATAATGGGCATTGATGCCCGCGGTGGCGCAATGGCACTGCTCTTTGCTACAGAGCTAATGGAACCGGGCGCGGGACGATTGGGTCCCTAGCCAGCACGAAAGCTAGTAACAACTGTCTGCTGATTCAAGCGCGTAATTTCGCCCTCAAGCAAGAGAAGACTGTGCATTACATCATCTGTGTTTTTGGATGCAACGGCGATCTCTACCCTCTTTGCACATTCGACAATTCCTGTTGCTGAAATGGCTTCCGCTGCTTGGCGCAGATAGCCAACCTGTTCTTCCAGCGTCGCCAGATCTGTATTATCCAAGGACTTTCGCAACTGCGCTAACCCGTCATTGGCACGGGAAAGAAATGGCGTCATTAAATCGTCAACAGGAGGCGCGGTTAGCTTTTTAACTGGTCGCGATGTGTAGGCTTCAATTGTCGCCAGTAGGTGGGCAGAATGCACCGGCTTGGAGATATAGGCATTCATACCAGCCGCCAAACACTTCTCTTTATCGCCATTCATAGCGTGAGCGGTCATGGCGATCACTGGAATATCCTTCCAACGCTCTTCCAGACGCATGCGCCGTGTAGTTTCCAAACCATCCAGCACCGGCATCTGGACGTCCATCAGCACCACCGCATAGGAGCGCTGTTCCAGCTTTACCAACGCTTCTTCTCCATTGCTCGCCAAATCAATTTCATAACCGCGCTTCTTCAATACGGCCATGACTACTTTCTGATTCACAATGTTGTCTTCCACCAGAAGCACAATGCCAGCATTGTCTTTTGAACGTGAAGTTGATCCTTCGCTTCCCTTCGATT
>JAYWBH010000247.1:0-6278 GCA_043781815.1 Bryobacterales bacterium
ATCACTTTCGACCATATGGCGCACATGAAGGATCAGGCCATTGTTTGTAATATCGGTCATTTCGATAACGAAATCCAAGTGGAACGCCTGAATACAACAGCAGGTGTGAAGCGGACGAATATCAAACCACAGGTGGATAAGTACAGCTTCCCCGGCGGCAACAGCATTTTCATGTTGGCAGAAGGGCGTCTGGTGAATCTTGGTTGCGCCACAGGCCACCCCAGCTTCGTAATGTCGGCCAGCTTCGCCAATCAGACTTTGGCGCAGTTGGATTTGTGGAAAAACAAGGACACCTACAAGGTGGGAGTCTACACGCTTTCCAAAGCTTTGGATGAAGAAGTGGCCCGTTTGCACCTGGATAAAATTGGTGTCAAACTGACGACCCTGACCCAAGCTCAGGCGGATTACATCGGCGTCCCGGTGGAAGGTCCGTACAAGCCCGACAGCTATCGTTACTAAGCATGTGATGTTTGGACAAGGCTGGGAGGCAACAGTGCCTACCCAGCCTTTTCTTTTGTGCATTTTTGCAAGGATAGGGCTGTAAAAATTGGTGATGGGCACCTATCATGCTAAAATGAAAATCACGCCAGTTTAGGGCACGTAAAAACGTCGCCCCAATTTGCGAGCCGGTAGCTCAGTTGGTAGAGCATCGCACTTTTAATGCGGTGGTCGCGGGTTCGAGCCCCGCCCGGCTCACCATTTAACTCAACAATTTGATGAGGAACGAAGTAAGATTAGGTATGTTCGAAGGCAACCCCCAAGATCCTGCTACGAAATCTGATTTGCAATTGGTTAAGTCTGACTTGCAAACGGTGAAATCAGAACTGACGTCTGATATGCAATCCAATGAAATCAGAACTGAAGTCTGATTTGCAATCCCTTGAGGGTCGAATGCTGACTCAAAATGATATGTTGCGATCTGAAATGCATCACAATAAGTGACGATCTGAAAGAAGTGGTGCGAGACTCACAAACAGAGATGCTAAAGGCGTTCTACCGCTTCGCCTAAAGCAACAGCAAGCGTGTTGTAGAGTTAGAAGGGAACGAAGCCGCACTGCGGGGCAGGTTAGGAATAATCGAAGACAGGCTCCTGGAAGTGGAAAAACGCCTCAACATCCCGCTTGTCAACTAAGCTCCTCTCGTTGTTTTCTACTATTGCCCGTTCACTCGCCCCAATGTTTCAATAATCTGATGTTGCCTAGCGCCGTTCGCGGTTCTGGCAGCGCTCTTTATGCCGAAACGACTTGTTCCCTATTCGCTCCTGCTGCTTTGCACCATGCTGCACGCCCAGACCATTGATGACGGAATCATGATGGGCAGGCACCAGCTTTGCGCCGGATATATGTTCACCCAGGATAGTTGGAACGAATACTGGGAAGGATCGTTAAATTAATTGCTCCGCCTCCCTGTTAGACTACCGTTTCCAGGATGAACTCCCCAATCATCCTCTGGGTGCCGTGATCGGGAACGCGACACTTTGGCAGTCGATGGCCGATCAAGCCACTGCTGTGGGGAATGCAGATCAATAGCCTAACAAAAAAGGCGACTCATGCGATGAGGCTAATAGCGGACCGAAACGGATTCTGTCTTCATTTACACGCCTCCATCATGGCCGCGCGGATCAACTGGCGTGACGGAATCCCTTCCTGGGATGGGCCATTGGCATATGTTCGGCACATGTATCCAAACTGGTTTGAAGTTCGTGCCGACGGCTCCACGTCAATGCCGTTGATCTGGACGGTCGGAGAGCCTAGAAATCGGAGCGCTGCTACCGTTGCCGAATCATCGACTACCGACTCCACCAATTCTCCGGCTACTTCTAAATCCTGGAGCATTGCCTTGATTCGCTCGACTGTGGGTGCGTGGTTAGGGCACCCGTCAATGTAAAAGACTTCAATTTTCAAAGAGAAACACCTAAACCAGCCTTACGAAGCGTGGCCTCTACTGGACCACGCCCCGTGCAGCAATTGGCAAGTTCGCCATCAATTACGACTGCCGGAACGCTCCGCACACCAAGACTCTTTGCCCGTTCCGCGACGTGAAGATTTTTCATATCAAGCACGGTGATGATGCACGAAGGACAGGCAATGCTTTTCACCAGTTGGATCGTCTCCTCACAACAGCCACATCCGGCACTGAATATTTCAACGTTCCGTTTGTTGTTCATAGTTAACATCTCCTTTTTTGTGCACTCCCGTAATTTGAACCGTGGTGTTTGGAGTGCAATTTGGACACACGGTTGTATTCGTTGGGCGGGGCCAGGCGTTCCAAACAGAAGTCACCACAAGAAGGAACACACCGCCATACACCAGTGAATTCGATTCCAAATTGAACTTACCCATCAGGACCATGGCAGCGGCGACGAGTCCGATCAGGAACGGACCTAAGCCACGCCGTCGCCTTGCTTGAAACCCCAGGACGGCAAGCGTTAAAGTGAGAAATGCACCGGTGATTGGCAACAAGTAGGTGGTGCCAATTAGAAAACCGAGTCCGATGGACGACACGATTCCGGCGTACATTGGCCAACACAAAGGGCAAAGCAGCTTTGGCAGCATGGCGACCCCGATTCCAGGCATCGCGAGAAGCATTCGTCTGAAGGTGAGTGTCATGAAGTTTTTCCAGTGTTCAATATTTTGATAATCGAGCAACTACTCACCGGCCCTTGCCCACTGCAGGCGTTGGTCAGTTCCACAAGAGCCTTTCTGATTTCCTGGAGATGGCTTATTTTTTCATCGAGGTCGGTAATTTTTGACTCTGCCTTCCGCAAAACATCCACACAGCTACCTTCAGGTTTCACTCGTAAGCTAAGCAGTTCTTTGATCTCATTCAACGAAAAGCCCAACTCCTGAGATCGTTTTATGAAGCGAAGACGATTGACCGCTTCTGCAGAGAACACCCTGTAACCAGACGCGGTTCGTGGTGGTTTCGCCAATAAACCATGGCGTTCGTAATAACGTATCGTCTCAACGTTGACGCCTCCTTGACTTGCCAGTTGGGCCGTTTTGAGTCCTTCCATGTTCCGAGTATAGGTCCGTATCTTGGTACAGGGTGCAAGTCTTTTATTTAAGGAAATATTTATTTAATACGCTTAGTGGCTAAGTGCACACCCGTCAACCAACCCTTAGAAGTTACACTGGAATGTGGTTGGCGCTCAATTTTTCTACAATCTGATTCATCGTCGTAATCTGCTGTTGGAACTTGTCCGGCGTGACTTTGAACAACGCTACGTGGGTTCCGCCGCCGGGTGGTTGTGGGGACTCATTCAGCCCATCTTCCAAATTGCCAGTTGGACCTTTGTTTTTCAATACTGCTTGAAAACTACTATGCCCGCCAATGGGCTCACCGATAACTACACGCTTTTTCTTTTGTCTGGCTATCTTCCCTGGATGCTTTTTCAGGAAACTGTACAGCGTGGCACGGGGACGTTGGTGGACAACGCCAACCTGATCACCAAGACCGTATTTCCATCGGAGATACTGCCCATTGCCGTGTTTCTTTCCTCATTGATCCATCACGGAATGGCGGTGGCCTTGACCATTGTTGTGATCGGAATTTGGGACCATCACCTGCATCCGCTGGTGCTGCTGTTGCCGATTTACGCGCTGCTGGTGGGTGGCATTGCCATTGGGATTGCCTGGGTGACATCGGCATTGCAGGTGTACCTTCGCGATACCGCACAGGCGGTGATGGTTTGGCTGAACTTCATGCTTTGGATGACCCCCATCTTCATTGCCGAAGAGCAGGTTCCGCGCAAGCTGAGTTTCATCATCCGCTATAACCCGCTCACTTATCTGGTGCGGGCTTACCGCGAACGATTGCTGTCAGAAAACATGCCCCACTGGGACGATCTGGGCATTGCCGCACTTTACGCAACGGTGATTTTCATCGCTGGTGGGCTATTCTTTCGTCACGTCAAGCGTGGCTTTGCGGACGTACTGTAACCCGACTATCTGCCGAAAATGAACCGTGCCCGGCGTGGGTCGGCTGCCCCATCCAACACTCCATTGCTGATTTTGATCACCGTTGGGGCCGATCCGTTTGACCAATCAGTAGTCACATTCACCTTGTGTCCAAGCGTTCGCAGACCTTCAATGCTGGCTTTGGCCATGCGTCCTTCTACGTTCAGCCGCCCTGGCACGAATTCGTGATTGGCGAAGGAGCTGTAGAAATGCTCCGTCTGAAAGCGCGGCGATTCCACTGCTTCCTGCGGATTCATATTGAAAATCACGATGTTCAGTAAGACCTGCAACATAGCTTGATCCTGATTGTCGCCACCGGGGGTGGACATCGCCAAGAACGGTTTGCCATCTTTCAGGACCATGGTGGGGCTGAGGGTCACCCTGGGACGTTTCCCTGGGGCTAACTGGTTGGCGTGCCCTGGCGTCACTACAAAGCTCTGCAAACGGGTACTCAAGGGGATGCCGGTATCCCCAGCAATGACCGAAGGTAGCCAGGCACCGGAAGGTGTAGCTGAAAACACGTTTCCCCAATGATCGACAACGTTCACGCAAGTTGTGTCGTGAACATTGCTGGATGCTGTTCCCATGCTGTTCAACGAAATCAGTTTGCCGAATGTGCCTGGGCGGTGATCCATGCTGGCCATTGCCGGATCAATCTGCTTGCGGCGCTCAGCGGCATATTCCTTGGACAGCAATGTTTCCTCAGGAATTTTGGAAAACTTGGGGTCGCCGTAGTAACGATCGCGATCGGCAAAGGCCAGTTTCACGGCTTCAACCAAGGTATGAAGGTATTGCGGACTGTTATGTCCCATGGCTTTCAGATCGTAACCTTCCAGGATGTTCAGAGCCTGAATCATTACCGGACCCTGTGTCCAAAATCCCGGCTTGACCACTTCATAGCCGTGGAAGAGGGAACTTCTAGGGGTGTCAAACTCGGCTTTGAAACCGGCCAAATCCTGGGCCGAAATCAGCCCGCCGTTGGCTTCGGAAAAGGCTGCAATGCGCTTGCCGATGGGACCCCGATAAAAGTAATCGCGAACGGCTTGGATCTTCCGGGCTCGATTGCCACGCTGCTTCTTTTCCGCAGCAACCAGTTCGCGCAATGTTTTAGCCAGATCGGGTAATCGGTAAACTGACCCCAATGCGGGTGGCGTTCCGTCGGGCATGAAAAATTTGGCCGAAGTAGGCCACAGGTCGAGTAGACCGCGGAAGTTCTTCACGAATCCTGAAAACTCTTCCCCTACTGGAAATCCTTCGGCGTATTCAATAGCAGGCTTGGCCACTTCAGCGAAAGACTTTGTGCCGTGTGTTTGCAGGGCGAGCATCAGGCCGTCGAAGGCACCGGGTAGGATTGCCGCCTTGATTCCCTGGCCTGGTATGGGCGGCATCTTTGCGGCATCCTCCCAGCTTTCCGGTCCTCTGGCCTGATAAAAAGCTACCGTTGCTTTTGCCGGGGCTGTTCCTACGCCGCTGACGATGGTGGCCGGTTGACCGGTCATCTTGATGATCAGTGGCATTTCTCCACCTAAGCCGAAGCGTGCCTGTTCGGTGACGGCGGCAGTAAGCGCCGCAGCCACACCTGCATCGACCGCATTTCCACCGGCGGTGAGAAGCCGGAAACCTGCTTCGACCTCAAAATTATTGGCGGCACCCACCATTTCCCGAGTGCCGCGAACCGGTGGAAACATGGTTGGCGGGTCAGCCGGAGAAAGAGTTGCCAGTAGAAGCAAGAGAATGAAAAAACGAAGAGCCATGTTAAGCATTTTGCAACAAATTACGATACTTGCGCAAAAGTTCGTAAAGAGCCACCCCGCCAGCGGTGGCCACATTTAACGAAAACTTGCTGCCCAACATGGGGATTCTGACGAAACTATCGCACCGTTCCAGTAGTTCCGGGGTGACGCCATCCACTTCGTGGCCGAAGACCAGGCATACCGGAAATCGCGGGACCCAATCGAAGAGGTCCACTGCCCGAGGGCTGGTTTCAATTGCCGCCAATTCGTAACCTTGGGCACTGATTTGCGCGGCGAGTTCCAAGGGCTGGGTGGAATGTTCCCATGAAACGCGGTCCTCTGCACCCAGTGCGGTCTTGGTGATCTCTTTCTTGGGTGGATACGAAGTGAACCCGCTCAGATACAGCTTTTCCAGGGCGACAGCGTCGGCTGTGCGGAAAAAGGAACCAACGTTGTACATACTACGAACATTTTCCAATAGGACGGAGACGGGAAGCTTTTTAATGTTTTCGTATCCCCGGGCTGCATCCGAGGCTAGAAACGGAAGTCGATCACTCATGGCAGCTACAAGAGTAGCCTTTTATGG
>JAYWBH010000248.1:0-6268 GCA_043781815.1 Bryobacterales bacterium
TTGAAGCGATCCAGAATCACAATCGCAGCTTTCGTATCGGGCGAATAAGCGCGAGTCGGGAAAAACTTTGGAGTGATCCACGGATGCACACCTAAGAAAGGTCGCAGCAACTCCGGTTCATCAGAGTAGACAGCCACATCCAACAGACGCTGCGCAGGCAGTTCAAAAATCGCCCGATTATCGGCAGCAATCGCGTCGTCCACAATCAATCTAATTTCCAGTTCCCCGCCGACTTTGGTTCGAAATTCATAGCGTCCACTTTGATCGGCACCCGGCGCGAGTTCCAACCTGCCCGATGCCACTGGCGCATGTCCATAAGCCAAAGCGATGGGAATCACTCTTGGCTTGATTCCAAAATTATGCGCCGTCACAAAAACTTCCCAAAGTTCGCCGTCTACTGCCGACCGCCTAAGCGACACTTTTCGCAGCCCGACATTTTCCCCACCCTTACGAATGCTCAGCAATCGGAAATTTTTCGGCAGGTTCAAATTGTCATCTTTATCCGCCATCCGCCCGGCACCGGTATAAACAATCTCGCCTTCGCCCCGACCATGCAGCCGTTGTATCTGTTTCGCAAAATCAATCGCCTGCGTCAGTTGCAATGCCGATGACCCTGCTTTTGCAGATTTGACGGCTTCTTCCAGCACATTGCGATTGGATTCAAACACAGTAGCGGGAGTGGCCAAAGCGTCTGCTGAAACCACCATCACTCGATCGGCTGAAGGTAGGGATCGCAAATAAGTGATGGCGTCTGCTTTGGTGGAATCCAACAATGTGCGCCGTCCATCCTTCGCTTTCATCCAGGCAGAGGTGTCCAACAACAACACGTGGTCACGCAAGGAATGTTCCGGTGAGCCCCATCGCAACTGTCCCAACGCCGCCAGCAATAATAGCAATCCCAACATTTGTAGCAGCAAGGAAAGCGGCTGCTGAATCTTGCGACGTTGCTTGGCTTCCGGCGGTTTATCAGCCGGAATCCAGAATCGCAGCGTGGCTACCTTTATCTTTTTGCGCGAACGGTCCAACAGATACAGCGCCACCACAACGCCACCGAGGACGCTGAATAGTGCCGTAAATTCGGCCATGCTGAGGTTCAGAAAGAACATTATTTATCCGCTAACTCCGGACGAGACAGATTGAGTGAAACAGGCATCCCTGGCGGTCACGGTTCGGTAACAGACTAATCCTACTGAGCCGTGACCGCCAGGGAGCGGTTTTTCAAAGGCCTGATACGTTTCACTCCAACACTTGAAGCTGTCCGATTGGGCATTACCTCGGTGAACCAGACCACATTTTTCAACTACCATTGCCACTAGTAAATCCCCCGCGCCAGCATCAGCGGTCCAAAAATTGCTTCCTCAACTGGGGTGGACGTGGGCACCCCAACGTACTTACCGCCCTTGCGCAAAGCCATTTGACGTACCGCTGCCGCATAACTATCAAAGGCCGTGGTGTAAGCTTCCCGCGACTCATCATCGAAATTCATCTTGACGATCTTGCCCGTTTCGGCATCTTCCACTTCCAGTTCACCAGTCCAAGGTGGACGTCGATCCTGTTCAGACCACAGATGAATCAGGAACACTTCATGCCCGAAATCGGCCAGGTATTGCAGAGGCTTTTCAGCATCGCGATCATCCAGGAAATCAGAGATCAGAATCAGCAACCCTCGCTGTGGATATTCGGCCAAAAATTGCCGCGACACTTTCAGGAAATCAGTCTTCCCTCCAGCTTCCAACTTGGAAAGGTACTCTGCCACTGGCTGAAAACGATGCCGCCCACCGCCTACTGCAATAGGGTCATGCAATGTATCGGCAAAAGGCTGAACCAGAATGGTTTCCAAACGCACTAAGCCCACGTAGCAAAGCGCCGCCGCCAGCTTTCGGGCATAGTCAAATTTATCGGGATCGCCAGTAGCCATGGAAGCTGAAGTATCCAACAAAAAACGCACCGGAACACGCGGTTCCACTTGAAACATTTTAAGAATTAAACGTTCCAGGCGCATGTACGCCCGCCAGTTGACCGCCCGCAAATCATCCCCTGGATGAAAACTGCGATGATCCAGAAACTCCTGTCCGGAGCCAGAAAAGCGCGACGCATTATGGCCACCCACCAAGCCAGGAAACGATTTCTGCCAGTGAATTGTGAGCCGTTCTAAACGCTCCAGAAATTGCCGGTCAATCAGAGCTTCCGCCATCAGTTAAGCCGCCGAAGGGACAACGCTCTTGACGATCTCCTTAAGGATGCTGTCCGGCGTTTCTCCGTCAGCATGGGCATCAAAGTTCAGAATAATACGGTGCCGCAGTACGGACTGGGCAATGGATTGGATGTCTTGCGTGCTCAAATGCAGGCGATCTTTCATCAACGCCAACACACGGCCGCATTCCACCAGTGATTGCGCACCACGTGGCGAACTTCCATAACGAATATACTTTTTGGCCAGTGGATGAGCATTGCTGCTTTCGGGCTGCGTGGCCATTACCAAATCGACGGCGAAATCCATTACATGCGGAGCTACCAACACTTTGTGGCAGACCGAACGGATGTCCAGGATGGCAGTACGATCCAGAATAGAATCCAGGTGCACGCTTTCAGCATTCAAGGTTCGATCCACTACCACTTTCAGTTCCGCACGCGTGGGATATTCCACGATGATCTTCATCAGGAACCGATCCAACTGAGCCTCGGGAAGCGGATACGTTCCTTCCATTTCAATGGGGTTCTGGGTGGCCATCACCAGGAAGGGCGATTCCAACTCATGCGTGGTAGTGCCACTGGTGATGGTTCGTTCCTGCATGGCCTCAAGCAGAGCCGATTGCGTCTTCGGCGTGGCCCGATTGATTTCGTCAGCAAGCACAAGATGAGCAAAAATGGGACCAGGTTGGAAACGTAAATTCTTGCCACCACGATCATCAGATTCCATCATCATGCTGCCAACAATATCGGCAGGCATCAGGTCAGGAGTGAATTGGATACGGGAGTACTTCAAGTGAAGCACGCGAGAAAGTGTCCTTAATAGCGTGGTTTTACCCAGCCCTGGAACACCTTCCAGCAATACATGGCCACCGGCCAGAAGGCATATTAAAACGCCATCGACGACCTCTTGTTGTCCTACAATAACTTTGCCAATTTCCTGGCGAACTTTGTTGAGCCGGGCTACGGCACTTTGCACTTCGGAATCGATCTGCACTTTAATATTCTATTAGAAAAGTGAGGGCAAGCTGTTTTTCCATTCCCGTCAGGAAACTTCTCCCTCTGCAAGAGCTCTACAAAAACTCAAAACTCATCGCAACACTAAACGCCAGTTGTTGTCTGGCTTTTCTGGAAACACCTTTTTCTCGCGATAGTAGTCAATCATCATTTCGCGAATTTCCATTCCAGAACGCCATACGATAGGAGCCCGCTGGAACATGGTGTATCCGCCACTGCCACCGGACCTGTAGTTATTGACGGCCAAGCGTAATTTCTGATCCATAGCCAGGGGCTTCCCTTTGTACATCAGGTTGCGAATTCTATCCCCTTCTGGACGCCGAAGATCAATCTCATAATCCACTCCCTGGGCCGTGTCATAGTTGAAGCCAATCACCTTAGGATTCGTTTGAGCAATGCCAGGGCAGCCATCCGGCGGACAGGATAGGAAATAGCGGGCGGCGTTTTCCAGCGCATCCTTGACCATTTGTCCATCGCCTTCAATGGCATAAAGTTCGTTGTCATAAATATATAACGATGCCAGTTCCCGCACCGTCACCGGGCCCTTGGGAAAGTTCACCGCAGTGTTGAACAGACTGGCAAAAGACACATCCGCTTTGGCATAGTGCATCTGCACTTCATGAATCATATCCACCAGAGCGGAATCCATTTCGCGGGCGTGAGTACCGCGCATCGGCACCAACGATTCCGCCACCGGCTCGCTCAGGTACTTCTCCGCCGCATCATGATAGGGCTTGGCAATGGCCATAACTTTCGCATCAGCTACCGTTGCGGCAGTTACTGGAATCAGTCGACTGTCTTTGCTGGAAATCGTCCACCTACCAGGTGCACCTTCCAGCTTCAAGTCCACCTTGGCCAGTGACCCTCCCCAATTCTTCGCCTGCACAAGCAGTACGCCGTTGATGACTGTGCCTGCCAATTGTTGATGCGTGTGTCCAAAGAAAATTACGTCAATGCCCGGGACATCGGTAGCAATTTGGTGCACCATATTCTCGCCTGCCGCTTCACCCGTTTTGATTTGGCCCGTGGCCATATCACGATCAAGGCCCGCATGCACAATCACCACCACCACATCAGGCTTGGTCGATTTGCGCATTTCCGCTAAGGCTTCCTTGGCCGCAGTCACCCCGGAAATCCAACGGTAGCCCTTGTAGTTGTCCGGCTTTTCCCACATAGGAATGGCTGGCGTAGTAATGCCGATAATCCCTACCTTTACCCCGGCAACTGTTTTCACAATCCAACCCTGAAATGGCTTTACCGCAGCACCACCTGGGACGATTCTTGTATTGGCAGATAGCCAAGGAAATTTCGCCTGACTACGGGCCGTCAGCATGTTGTTCAACCCGTAGTTCAGTTCATGATTTCCCATCGCCATGGCGTCGTAATGCAAGTAATTCATCACCGCCATCATGGGATCAATTTGCGTGGACTTTCCAGCGCGCACGGCCATTTGATGAACCGTTTCCAGGGGAGCCCCTTGAATGGTATCGCCACAATCCAACAGCAGGGAGTTCGGGTTTTGAATACGAGCTTCTTTAATTAAGGTCGCCACTTTGGCCAGACCGCGAGGCGCAGCTTTGGCCGTGTAGTAATCGTAGGGCAGAATGTTGCCGTGAAGGTCAGTAGTGGAAAGCAGACTGATTTCAATGCTGGCAGCCGGTAAGGCCGCACTCAGGATTAAGGTGATTAGGATACGAAACAAAGCCATTCGGGCAGATTCCAAGTTATAATTAGGTGTTTATGCGAACCTCTTTATTGTCTCGTATTCTGTTGCCGCTTGGATTCGGCGTTTTGGCATTGGGACAGGCTCCGGCCATTGCTCCTCCAAAGGTGGCCCCCGTAAAACCACCTGTCGTGAAGCGCGAACCAGGCCTTTATTGCGACATGACCATTGTTCAGGGAACAGCGCCTTTGGGAACCATAACGCTGATGCTGTTCGAAAAGGAATCACCCATCACGGTAAAGAATTTTGCCGACCTGGCCATGGGTCGTAAAGAATATATAAATCCGATGACCCGCGCCAAGAGCCGTTTGCCTTTTTACAATGGCCTGACTTTTCATCGTGTGATTCCTGGTTTCATGATTCAAGGTGGTGACCCCACCGGCTCTGGCTCCGGTGGGACCGCAGCGATTCCCGATGAGTTTCACCCTACCTTAAAATTTGATGTCCCCGGCCGTTTGGCAATGGCCAACGCCGGTTTAGGAACAGGAAGCTGCCAGTTCTTCATAACGGAAGGAACCCCTACGCACTTGGACGGCAAGCACACCATATTCGGACAAGTCGTGTCTGGTCAGGAACTGGTCGGAAAGATTGCACGGGTCCCAAGCGGTGCGGCTGGGCAGAACAAGCCCGATGTCCCAGTGAAAATGGCCCGCGTAAGAGTCTATCGGGAACCACAGGTGGCACCAGTGCCAGTGCAGAAGAAAGCAGTCCCAGCCGCTCCTAAACCCGCAGCCCCCAAGCCAGCAGTAGTTGCTCCAAAACCAGCAGCTCCGAAACCAGCTCCTGCGAAGTAGACCGGTTTTAAGTGGGACATGCATCCTTGCTTGTCCCTTTTCAGGTCTTGAAAAAGGTCAGGTCAGAGGCCAATGTTTTCCACGGCCAGTGTCTACGGACCAGTCAAACCGCGACTAAGATTCACGCGGTCAAACTCGCGCTTCTCGTTAAAATAAAATCCAAAACTCCACGTAACATGCACCATTGAAGTGGAAGATTCGACAAACTTACAGGATAGGATGTCGGCTTCTTTATCGAAACATTTTAATCCTGCGCTCGTTATGAATTCCTCCACCCGTCTCCGCGACGTGCCTTGGGGAATCTCCTTCAAAATGGCACTTTTGGCTTCCTCCGCCGTCTTGTATGACTTTAGTGAAAAGGGCATGGATTGCGATTCTCCTTTTGATAAATTAACGTCGCGGCATGCGGAGCTGAGCATACCGCTGATCGCCCCCAGGATCGAAATTAGTGTACGTCTCCGACTGCCGGATTCTGCCACGACTATTACGGCCCGCCTGCGCCGGAAATCGGGTCGTCCTTGCCCGGAGCCCAAACTCCAGAAGG
>JAYWBH010000249.1:0-6255 GCA_043781815.1 Bryobacterales bacterium
CCATAGGGAACTAAATAGAAACACCGATATGCAATTAAAGTAACGAGTACCATATCAAGTATAGATGCTAAACCGGCGTCAATTTTTAACTTCGGCAGCCGTTGCACTGCAAGATTCTGCACCTGTGCGGAAACTTCCTAACGTTTTGTACATCTGTTGCGATTCGTGGCGAGCGCAGGCGTTGCCATCGGCTGGTGACTTTAATCTGATTGCTCCGAATTTGGCGCGCCTGGCAAGTCAGGGTGTGAATTTTTCACGCAGTTACGCGGCAAATCCAGTTTGCGGACCTTCGCGGGCCGCCATTCAAACTGGTAAATTTCCCCATGCCGTGAAAATGCCGGTGAACGATTTGTTGCTCCCGTTGGAAGAAGTCTGCATTTCTCAACAACTGGGGAAAGCGGGTTATAAGACCGGCTACATCGGCAAATGGCATCTGGATGGGGAAGAACGTCCAGGTTTTGTGCCGCCTGGTCCTCGACGTCGGGACTACCAGTATTGGGCTGCTACCAATCGGAACCACGACGCTTTCAATACCATCTACTTCAATGATGCTCCAGAGCCGATTTACAAAAAAGGCTTTGAGCCCGATATACAAACAGATCTAGCTATTCAGTTTCTTGAACAGAACAAGGCCAACCCGTTTTATCTGTTTCTATCCTGGGTCTCGCCCCATGCGCCGTACACTCCGCCGCCCCGTCATCAGAAGACTTATAACCCGGGCAAGCTTGCTCTGCGGGAAAATGTCCCGCCTGCTTCTGAAGCGCAAACCCGCAAGGATCTAGCTGGTTACTACGGACTATGTTCCGCCCTTGATGACGATATTGGGCGTCTTCTCGACAAGCTGGACCAACTGAAATTGGCTGCTGATACGATCGTCATTTTCACGGCTGATCATGGCAATATGCTGGGGTCGCACGGGCTGATCGGAATGGATGTCCCCTATGAGGAATCGGTGGGGATTCCTTTGATTGTCAGCTATCCTCGAAAAATCAAAGCAGGCACGATGGACGAGGATTTGCTGGTATCGAACGTGGACCACATGCCCACTATCCTGGGCTTTTGTGGGGTGGAGATTCCTTCCGATGTCCAGGGCCGCGACCTATCTGGTTTCATGATCAGTGGCGAAGGAGATCGACCGCAGTCCATTTATTGTGAAGGGCAACTGACCACGCCTGAAGAATGGCGGATGATTGTGCGCGGCTTGGACAAAATGGTTGTGGGGCGTGATATGAAAGTGACTCACTTATTCAACTTAGGACAGGATCCGTTTGAGATGACTAATCTGGCAAATAGCAAGGCCAGTTCGGTTCTGCAAGACGGGCTGCTTGCTTTAATGAAACGTTGGATGATTCGGACCGGGGATCGCGTTCCTTATCCAATGCCGAAAGTGAGAGCGTAGATGGAATTGCGGCCCATCGGGATTGTCCACAACGAAGTTCGACCACCGCAGAAAATGACCCCATTCGGAGTACCTTCGACGGTTGAAATTTTGCCTCAGTACGAAGAGGCTCTATTGCATATTGAGAAGCATTCGCACATTTGGGTGCTGGCATGGATAGACCGTGGGGAGCGCGATTTGCTGCAAGTGATCCCGCGATCAGGTAATGAGCTGCGCGGAGTATTTGCGGTGCGTTCGCCGGCCCGACCGAATCCAATTGGGCTGACTTCAGCGCGGCTGCTTAAACGCGAAGGCCTCACTTTGTATTTGGACAAACTGGATTTCCTTGATGGCACAGTTGTACTGGATATCAAGCCCTACTTCCCAGTTCGCGACGTGCACTTTGCCTAGTGGAAGGCACGTCCAATGCCCTTATTCCAACTTCTTTTCGTCCTTCTTCATGCCATCCTTAATCAGCCCGGCCAGCAAAATATTTACTAGCGACGCACCGCCATCCGCACCGCCACCGCCAGCCATAATCTGCGGCACAAGTGCCGTCTTCGCCTCTGCCAATGCGCGACCCACTTCAATCACCGCGTAGTTATTCTGACCCACCGCCTCAGTCTTCAACTTAATAACAGAAGCTTCTGCAGTGCCCACTGCCGTGGTCCGTTCCGCTGTCGCGTTACCCACAACCGTGAGCACTTCAGCATCGGCCTTGGCGTTGATTGTCTTCGACTCCGCTTCGCCAGCAGCTTTCTTCACCACCGCCTTAGCATTGAACTCGGCGATTTCAACGGACCGTTCGGCAGCCACCACGCCCGCTTGCGTATCTGCTTGCGCCCTGGCTTGTTGCAAACTTTTGCGAGTCTCTTCCGCCGTGCGCTGTGTCTCAAAAGTAGTCTTTTCCTGTTCAGCAATTTTGCGATCCGTCAGCGTTTTCATCAGCGCTTCAGGAGGGGTGATGTCGCCAATCAGCGTATCCACAGCCACCACGTTGTATTCCGATAGAGCTGCGGAAATACGATTCTTCGCATCTTCCTGCCGTTCCTTACGACCCCTCAGGAAGTCGATCACATCAGACCCTTGCGCTGCGTTGCGAAAGTAGTTGCCGATGGTCGGCTCAAGAACTTGTGTTACAAGATTGGCAACGCTGCCGAAACGAGCGATCACTTTTGGTGCATCGTTTCGAGGAATGTGAATGATTTGACTGACGTCCAGGTTGAACGTGAATCCATCGGAAGATCGTACGGTAATCGTGGACAGGTTTTTATCCAAATTGTGGGCTTCACTCTTTCCCGTGGCCCAGTTCAAGACTACATTAGCTGTCGGCACACATTCCACCTTGTGTGTATAAGGGTTGATGGGATACTTACCTGGATCAAGTGGTTCCACCCAGACACCTTTTTGGCCTTTGCCGACCAGGTTGCCATGACGAAATGTATCGCCAGTAGTGTCCACACCGGGTTGGCCAACGTAGGCGATAACCACGCCAGCGCTTGCGATGGGTACGGAAGTCATTTCCCGGGATTCCACTGTAGCCAACCGCGGATTGATGAAATAACGACCGGCCAGGATTACTTGTTCCTGCAGGCCCTTGAATCCACCAGCGTCAATGAACGATTGCCCATCCTGAAACATGTTGTGCCCTGAAATTTCTTTACCCGCAATGTCGCCAGTTGGTAGTGACCGGCCTTCTTTGGTAGTGACAATGCCCACCATGTTGTCTTCAATTTCGGTAACTTTCTCAAGCACAACGCTAAAGAGTGCTGTATTGATGCGATAGGTTCCTGGGGGAATCACGATGATCTGCGGGCCACGTTCACCACTGTTTTCAAGAAACGAACGCGCATTCTGGAACGCATCGCAATCTACCTTTTTTGCAAGCACCCGACCATTTGTTAGAGGGATGCCGTCACGTGCTTCCACCACGCCAATATATCCTTCATTGACATTAGTGAACTGCTGTCGAATGATGTTGTACTGCCATGGCCAATAGCCGAAATAGAGTCCTGGGGCAAGGGAATCACCTTGGAATCCGGCCTCACCTTTCAGTGCGATGATCTTGCCGTCAGGTAGTGACTTGTTCGCACCCCACAGGACGAACTTCTTATTGACGATGCCAATTGAATCTTCTGGAATAACTGCGATTCCTAAAAGTCGAAACGTCCACCGATAGAAAATGAAGAAGAGGACGATGGGGATCAACCACCAGAGATATTCCAGAAGTCCGGTCAAATTATTCATTGCGATATTCCTTGTAGTGGTGTTTTCAATGTCTTCTGCTTAGCAGAGTCTCAATCTGATTTCGCCACATCCACTATACATTGCGCGATCTGCAAGAAAACTGGATCAACCATTTCAAATAGTCTTTGCACTACTATGATGAAGGACCATAGTTCGCTGAACATTGTTCGGATCAGGATAAGAATTTATGAGAATGAAAATATTTGGATTGACTCTCGCAGTTGTTGCCACTTTCGGGCAAGATGTTCCCCGTCGAGCTCCCCTGCCGCCGTTACCTGCTCCTGTTGGAGTGCCCAAACCTGGGCCAGTGACCGATGCCCCATATGTCCCAATGCCCATCTTGCAAGGCGGCATGGTGGTGCCACTCTATCCACCGAACTCTCCGTTCCTCAAAATGGAAAAAGTTCGCGAGGCCGAGCAATACAATATGAGCCAAGCCGTGCCAGGGCGTATCAATAGCATCGTCAATATTCATAATCCTTCGGTTGAAGTACACATGGTTGATCGCGGTCTGAATACCGGTGCCGCATTAATTCTGGTGGCGGGCGGCGGGCATAATACTCTAAACGTCGGAACGGAGAGTGCTGATTTTGTTCCGTTTTTTTACAACTATGGCGTAAATACGATCATCCTGCGGAATCGCTTGCGACGTGACGGTTACAACGCACAGACCGACGCGGTGAACGATGCGCTGCAGGCGATTCGACTGGTTCGTGCTTATGCCAAGGAATGGAATATTGACCCAAACAAAATCGGCATCATGGGCTTTTCCGCAGGCGCTGAACTTTCTGCTCCGGCGGCAGTCTTGTTTGAAGACTTTGACAAGAAGTACAGCGACCCTAGCGATCCGCTAGCGGGGATTTCATCGCGGCCAGACTTTGTGGGCATCATCTATCCTGGCCCTACACCTTTCGCACGTAATCGCACCGCGCCCCCGATTCCGCGAAATGTTCCGCCCGCCTTCATCGCCTGTGCTGGCTCGGGCGATCGCGGACATGCTGTCTGGGCAGTGGAATACTTCACAGCCATGTTGGCCATCGGCATCCCCAATATTGAGATGCATATTTACGGAAACGGCCGCCATCCCGGCGATGCTTTGGGCGATGGCAGTCGCATGACCGGAGGCTTGACGGATCGGAATGCAATTCCATTTGGGACCTGGCAATATCGTTACATCGACTGGTTTCGCGATCTTGGTTTTTTGCAAAAACCTGGTGTAGAAACAAAAGCCGCTAAAGATATTGCTACCTATTTGACGCAGCCTCCTCCACGTGTGGGCGGGCAAGGTGGCACCTCGGCACAGCCTGCGACAGCCCCCGTTAAACCCTAGGATTGCTGACTGCTTTTGCGTCCAGGGAAAAGAGGGAAGCCATAGCCAATCAAGCAAAATTGATCCAAGGCGAACAAGACAATCGAATCCAGTGATCGAGCTTTGGCCATTTCAACTTCCTTAATCCACGTTGTTGTCGAATCACCAATTCCAACCAGGAAGCTTCGTTGGCTTGCCGGGAAGCTTTTCCCTGCGCCGTATTCAATAGAAAACTGGCACTTGTTCAAGTTGCGTTCAAATGTGTAAGTGAAACTCTCGGTTTTCAAACTATCCAGTTTTGCAGGGGTCCATTCTTGTATTGGAAAATTCACCAAAGTGTTCAACGCGGAATCGTTCACATCGGGGGGATAAAGAACCTCGAATCGACAGTTCGGATACGAAGCCCGGACATGTTCCATCAACTGCCGCGTGAAAGAACCTAGCAGACCTTGAAGGTGAGTTACCTCATGCGGAAACAAGCTCGGGTCCGATTCTCTAGCAGGAATCGTTTGCATGCTCACACCAAATTGTTGTTGGAATGTGCTTGTGGTGTACGAATCGTAGAAGGGCATTCCCACTGCATGAAGTGGAAAGTACCACCATTGAACTTCACCCAGTTGAAGATACGGCACCACCCCTGCAGCGTTCAACAGGGCGGCCATTTCCAGATGAACACTTTGCCAATACGCCAAACTGGTGGGTGAAAAATTAGTTTGAATGGCCGGAGTATCCAATATGACCGCAGCGCCATTGGGATATCGTTGGGCAATACCAGCCGCAACACTTGGGTCACCGTCTTTCAGCTCCGTACTAAACGCAACCGTTAGATCAATTCCATACTCTTTTAGCTTTCCGCAAAAGCCCGTTGTCCAATCGCGCACGGCTCGATTCAATTTGGGTGAAGAAGCTAAATCCGTTCTCCAATAACCGTCTGCTCCTCCCTGAAGATTTCCTAGAGCAGGAGACACTAGCAAAGTTGAATCGGTTGTGCTGAGTGAGATGCGAAGACTGTTGCCTTCGGTTCCCATGGTTCGGGAGTAAATGGTGAGTGTTGTACCTGACGCGACAGCCCGCACTCCAGTAAATCCATTGTTCAATCTCAGCTCAAAGGCTTTGCAAACTGTTGTTGGGGTGTCACCGAAAAGGTGGAGATGAACAATGGTGGTGTCCAGAGCTGGACCAATCTTGAGAGTGGTGCTGCTGCTGGGCGTAACTGATCCTGTAATGGAGAGTTGGGCTGACGAATACACTTGGCCGAACTTTTCCATTTCATAAAACACCAACGCTCCAACATAGTGGTTCGCTCTGCCGCGGAATCCCA
>JAYWBH010000250.1:0-6216 GCA_043781815.1 Bryobacterales bacterium
CTTAGTGAATGCCGATGAACTGCAAATCAAAGTCGCCCAAGGTGCCAAGCCCGGTGAAGGTGGTCAGTTGCCCGGCCATAAAGTGGATGAAACCATTGCTCGCATTCGCCATTCCATTCCCGGAGTTGGTCTCATTTCACCGCCACCACATCACGATATTTACTCCATCGAAGATTTGGCGCAACTTATCTACGATCTGAAAAACGTCAATCCCGATGCCCGTATTTCCGTCAAGCTCGTTGCCGAAGTGGGCGTTGGCACAGTGGCCGCAGGCGTCGCCAAAGCGCATGCCGATCTGGTGGTGATCGCCGGTGATTCCGGCGGTACTGGGGCAAGTCCGCTGACTTCAATTAAACACGCCGGTGCACCCTGGGAACTCGGCTTGGCCGAAACGCAACAGGTGTTGGTCATGAACGATCTGCGCAGTCGTATCCGAGTGCAGACCGATGGCAAGCTGCAAACTGGTCGCGACATCGCCGTTGCCTGCCTGCTCGGCGCTGAAGAATTTGCGTTCTCCACTGCTCCGCTCATCGCCCTGGGCTGTATCATGATGCGCAAGTGCCATCTCAATACTTGCCCTGTGGGCATTGCCACGCAAGACCCCGCATTGCGTGCCAAGTTTGAAGGCAAGCCGGAAAACGTCATCAACTTCTTTTTCTATATGGCAGAAGAGCTCCGCCAAATTATGGCGTCTCTGGGCATTCGTAAAGTGGACGACATGGTTGGCCGCGTGGACCTGCTGGAAATGAAAGACGTCCTGCATCATTGGAAAGCCAGAGGCATTGATCTTTCGGCTATTCTCTATAATCCGCCCTTGCCTTCCCGCGTTGGCCGCCGCTGCATGATCTCGCAGGATCATGGCTTGGCCGAAGCGCTGGATTACAAGTTGATCGATTTCGCCAAAGACGCCATTGAAAACGGGACACCCATTGAATTCAAATTGCCCATCCGCAACATCCATCGCACGGTGGGTGCAATGCTCAGTGGTAAGATCGCCAAAAAACACGGCTCTGCCGGGCTGCCCGACGGTACCATTCAGATTAACTTCAGTGGCTCAGCAGGCCAGTCTTTTGGTGCCTTCCTCGCCAAGGGTGTCAGCCTTACTCTTGAGGGCGATGCCAACGATTACGTCGGCAAAGGTATGTCTGGCGGTAAAATTGTGGTCTATCCGCCGCGCAATTCGTCGTTCATTCCTGAAGAAAATATCCTCATCGGCAACGTTGTTCTTTACGGAGCAACCAGTGGTGAAGCGTACTTTAACGGCATGGCTGGGGAACGTTTTGCAGTTCGCAACTCCGGTGCAACCGCCGTTGTGGAAGGCGTTGGCGACCATGGTTGTGAATACATGACCAAGGGCATGGTGGTTGTGCTGGGCCATTGCGGACGCAACTTCGCCGCAGGCATGAGCGGCGGCTTTGCTTACGTGCTGGATGAAACTGGCGATTTCGTAAATTACAATTGCAACCGCACAGGCGTTGATTTAGAACCTGTAGATCAACCAGTAGACATGCAAGCTCTGCGCAATTTGATTGAGAAACATTTCAACGCCACTGGTTCACCCCGCGCCAAATGGATCATGGAAAATTGGGGCACTATGCTCCCGAAATTCGTCAAAGTTTTCCCCCATGAATACAAGCGCGTAATGAACATTCCACGTCGCACAGAACCGCTGACCGTTCCATTGCAGCAACATCAACACGACTCTCCGAAGCAGGTGATCCATGGGTAAAGTAACCGGATTTTTAGAATACGCGCGAGAAACGCCAACCCGCCGTCCTGTTGCCGAACGAGTCAATGACTACTTCGAGGTGTATCAACCCTTCGACGAGGAAAAGGTGCGCCTGCAAGGCGGCCGCTGCATGGATTGTGGCATTCCCTTTTGCCACACTGGTTGTCCGCTTACGAATATCATTCCCGATTGGAACGATTTCGTTTGGCAAGGCCGTTGGCGCGATGCCATTCGCCAACTCCACGCCACCAATAATTTCCCGGAATTCACTGGCCGTATCTGTCCTGCCCCTTGTGAAGCGGCCTGTGTTCTTGGTATCAATGAACCGCCCGTCGCCATTAAGACCATCGAGCGCACCATCATCGATCATGCCTGGGCAGAAGGTTGGATCAAGCCCGAACCGCCGCCACTGCGCACGGGAAAAAAAGTTGCTGTCATCGGAAGCGGTCCAGCAGGCCTTGCCGCTGCCCAACAGTTAAACCGCGCTGGACACAACGTTGTCGTTTTTGAAAAAAATGATCGCCTCGGCGGACTGCTGCGCTATGGCATCCCCGATTTCAAAATGGAGAAGCACCACATTGATCGGCGCATTGAACAAATGGAAGCCGAAGGTGTGGAATTCCGCGTCAATGCCAACGTCGGCGTCAATGTTTCAGCCGAGGAGTTGCGTAACGATTTCGATGCACTCTTGCTCTCCGGTGGTGCCGAATGGCCCCGTAATTTAAACGTCCCAGGACGGGACTTGAAGGGCATCCATTACGCTATGGAATTCCTGCCGCAACAGAATAAACGCGTTGCCGGTGACAACGTCCTCGATCAGATTATGGCCACAGGTAAGCACGTCGTCATCATCGGCGGCGGTGATACCGGAGCCGATTGCCTGGGCACTTCTCACCGTCATAAAGCAGCCAGCGTGAATCAGTTTGAGATCATGCCCCAACCACCCGATGACCGTGCGCCCTCCACTCCATGGCCTCTTTGGCCACTTCAAATGCGCATCGAATCGGCCCATGAAGAAGGCGGCGTCAGGCAATGGTCTCTAGCCACCACTAAGTTCACTGGCGATGAACAGGGCAACGTGAAAAAGCTCCACGGAGTGAAAGTCGGCCCCGCACCAAAGTTCGATCCAATCCCCGGAAGTGAGTTCGAAATGGATGCCGAATTAGTGCTGCTAGCCATGGGCTTTCTGGGCCCAGTGCGCAATGGATTACTGGAACAATTAACGGTAGAACTGGATCCCCGCGGCAACGTCAAAGCGGATGAAAATTACATGAGTTCAGTGCCCGGAGTCTTCGCTGCAGGCGATATGCGCCGTGGTCAATCACTGGTAGTGTGGGCCATTGCTGAAGGTCGCAAAGCGGCCAGGGGCGTGGACCAATGGCTGATGGGCAGCAGTGATTTGCCTTAAGTAAGTGCCGGAATCTCATCCCATCAACTAACTGCTCATTGGGGATTGATCCTACCCATTGGGGCTGGGTAGGTGGGGCTTTTAGCGGAACGGCGCGAACATTTCTGTGGTGAAGTATCGTTCCATCCGATCCGCAAACACCGTGACGATGGGGCCGTTGATCTTCAAACGATCGGCAGCGATTGCAGCGGCACGAAGGTTGAGCCCGGAACTTGGGCCAACGGGAAAACCTTGGCGCATCAATTGATGGGTCACTGCAATGGCTTCGCTATCTTCAACGTCAATAGTGGCCAGGTTCGGTAAATCTTCTTCGCGAAAGATGGTGGAAAGGTTGTCTGCCACGCCGGGGATGCGGGCGCTAAAGCTGGAACATTCCACATCGGAAATGTTTTCGAACGTAACGGGCTTTGCAAGGATCGGAATGGGGGAACAGCCCGCATCGCAAAAGCCCTGATAGAGCCCCACCAAAGTGCCTCCGGTACCAACTCCGCTGACCACGGCGGCGACTGTGCCTCCGGGAATCTGATCCAGGATCTCGCGAGCTGTACCCATGCGATGGGCCAATGCGTTATCGGGATTGGAAAACTGACGCGGCAGAAATGCTTGTTCCGTCGCCGCAATTCGTTCCGTTTCAGCAATGGCCCCGCGGATCCCAAGTTCACGAGGTGTAAAGCGCAACTCACCTCCATAAGCACGAATAATCAAGCCCCGTTCGCTGCTGACGCCTTCGGGCAAGACGGCGGTAAATCGTAATCCGAGTTGCGCACAAACCAAAGCCATAGCGATGGAAGTGGAACCGCTAGATGCTTCCACCACATGTTCCCCCGCTTTAAGCTGGCCCTGGCGCATGGCCTTTTCAAGAATGAAACGAGCAATGCGATCTTTAGTGGAACCGGATGGATTCAGGAATTCAAGCTTAGCCCAAATTTGCGGAGAACCCGCCGTGCTGACTGGCACTAAAGGCGTCGGCGAGTTGCGGCCCATATAGGCCTGAATGCTCATGGAAGAACAACACAGCCGAAGTTAACAGCTTCATCAATACTGCCATTTCCCTTGTAGCGGGCCACTTGTGGATAGGGACAAAGTGGACGCGTTCGCGTAGTCTTTCCGTTCTCTACATGCGCGCCGATCAATTGGGCCGGGGCTACGTCTTTCTCCACCCAATCCATGACAGCGGCCAACCAATCAACCGTGTTGCAACCCGGGCCACCGTTGCAGTGGAACATTCCAGGCACCATGAAGAGCCGGTAAAAATCTTGCGTTGCAGCTTGACCCATACGCTTGCTCACCGTCTGGTAATATTCGATTCCAGGGAACGGATTTACCTGTTGGTCAGCCCATCCTGAATAATGAATAATCTTGCCGCCACGTTTCTTCAATGGAGCCAGGTCAGGGTTCCGTGCGTTCAACTCCGCTGCCGCTTTGGCAACACGCGGAGGGTCCGTATCAAAGTTGAACATGGTGTAACTCCATGAAGGTCCGGGAGGCGGATCAAGCATGGCCAGCTTCATCTGACTTTCAGAGCGCGGCAACACTGTCTTAATCGGGCCAATCAAATTGTCAGACCATACGGGCTCACTGCCCACAGGTTCACCAGGAAATAATAGCTTACCTTTGGAATCGCGCACGCCACCATAAATTTTGTTCAGCGCTTCAATTTGCGAAGCGGTGAAGCAGTCCGCCCCTGGTTCGTTATCCGTGCACTTTGGGACATCCTTGGACGGGTTAAACCCGCACCGTCGAGGATCGTCAATGATGCCGTCCTTCAGCCCATCCAGCGCATCGCACTTGTCGTAAACTGCCTTGGTCAGCAATGGAAGTTTCTCCACCGGAATGGCCCCTGCGCCTAGTTGCGATTGACCCACCCAGATGCGGCGAGTCACGTTACCAGTTAGATAAAGCCCCGGTGCACCAATCACCAAACCGTCGAAATCTTCAGGGTAGCGTTGGGCTTCGTGCATTCCCTGGCGTCCCCCTGTTGAGCAACCCACCCAATAGGAATATCGCGCGGGCTTGCCATAGTAGGCTTGCATCACCTGTTTGGACAGCACCGCTGTTTCATGCACAGCGAGGTAAGCAAAATCGAGTAACTTGCGCCGACCATTCGGATTTTCTGGTGTGACGTAGGCGAAGGTGGCCAGCGGTTCTTTGGCTGCATCGTGACCCGTATCCGTTGAAGCAGCAGCGAAACCCTTGCGAACGGCACCATCCACCGCACCAAAGCTGATGACACCGGCAGTACCGCCGTTGCCTACCATTTGAAAACGATCATTCCATATGGTGGGAAGCTTGATGGCGAATCCCGCTTCTGGCCAAATGACACCGCGGACGTCGCAATGCTCAGGCAAGTTAGCTTTGGCGGCCACTAGCGTTGCGGAGTGAATCTTCACTTCATCCCCGAAGGACTTGGCAGCAAGGGCGTCGCATTGCATTGCGGGCTCGGCTGCCAGCAGGGCCATCGTTGATAGTGGAATGAACCAGAAAGCTTTCACTAAGCCTTCTTGCCAGCGGCCATCTTCTCAAACTCATTGAAGTAAACTCGTCGACCCTCATCCATTGCCAAATTCGACATCATCACAGCGCTGGAATCGGCCAGGCCCACTTCGATATCGGCCTTGGGCTTGCCGCCGTTGCGGCAGCAGTCGAAGAAGGATTCCAATTGAGTATCCACTGGGTTCTTGTCTTCTTCGGGAACCATCACGCCCTTACTATAAAGCCAGCGTCGGGCGAACTTCATTTCCTTTGCTAAAAATGTATCTTTCTCTGTGACTTCATCTTTGCCCAACAGCACTGGGATGGATTTGGAACCCTTGCCTGTTGATGCCAGCGACGCGCCAGCAACCACTGGCTTTGCTCCAGCACCTGCTTCGGCTGGCTTTTCCGGCTCGCGGAACCACAGCCCTAACGCCGGTTCTTCATCGGTCCCTACCGTCAGATGCAGCGTTCCCTTGGTACCCATAATGATTTCGCCAAACTCCGTGCGGCTGGCGTTAAACATCGGCGAATGAGAATTGGTGCAGATGGAACTGTACATTAAACGCTGCCCTTTGGGGTAGCGGAAAATCATTTGGATGTTGTC
>JAYWBH010000251.1:0-6214 GCA_043781815.1 Bryobacterales bacterium
CGGTTTATCAGGGAAAAACAACGTAGTTTTGAAAAGTTATCCAAAGTTGAACCACCTGTTTATGGAAGGGCAAGGCAAGGCAACGCCAGCGGAATATCAGCGATTGGGACATGTGGCAGCCTATGTGATTGAGGATATCTCCCTATGGATCAAGGGCCTCCCGGCCCATAAGCTCTAAGATGAAACTGAGATTGTGTAGGGTATTTTTCAACAAGAGTCTTGCTAAACGTTCGTTGCTCAGGGTCCGATAGTAGGTATATGAGCGAGAGGCGAATCGAGCCGAGAATGATGTGCGCAGATCTGGTGGATGTCCGGTGGAAAGACCATCTTGGCCATTGGCAGCGGACTATTGCGAATTTGGAAGACATATCTGTTTCGGGCGCCTGCCTGCAAGTGGATGAAGAGTTGCCGTTGGGCACTGCGGTCCAAATAGATTATCCAGATGGTGAACTGGCCGGAATGATAAAGTATTGCGTCTACCGGGAGATCGGGTATTTTCTGGGCGTTGAGTTTGCCGATCAGAAGAAGTGGAATGCCCGCCGGTTTCAACCGCAGTACATGTTTGACCCAAGAAGGCTAATGGATGTGGACCCAGAGCCGCCTCCGGTGACTCCTGCAGCCGAGCAAACAACGACGCATTCCGTTATGCGCTAACCTGATTTTCCAGGTTGGGTTTTTACCTTCAAAGGATTGCGCCACCGCAGTCCTTCGAAACGGGCGAAATCGCCATCGGTGGAGCACAATTGCAAACCATGTTCAATGGCTAAGGCAGCCAAATGAGCGTCGGTCACCAAATTGCCTTGAGCGTTTACATCCCTCAATAGTCGGCCCAGAATTTGAGCATGGCGTTCCGTGGGTCCGGGAATCCAAATCGTGGGTAATCGTAACCAGGATTCAATTAGAAATAGTGCTTCTTCAATTGATGCCGGGCGCGCAAATAGCCTGGGGTTGGTGGTAATTCGCAAAAACGCTAACAGCGATTGCCAAGGGATTCCAATTCGATGACCAGCGGCAACTTGTTCCCGTAACCAGGCATCTGCTGCCCGATGTTCAGCCTGTTCTTTGACGCCAGCGTAGATCAACAGATTCGCGTCAACGAGGATCATTTTCGATCAATTCCAGAATGTCGCCAATGTTGTCAAAATTCTGAATCAACGGGTTGCCGAGATTCATAGGCGTGGGAAGGTCGTATTTCGGCGTGCCCACCTCAATTGCAAAGCCTCTTCGTAGCCTTTCGTTGATCACTGCTTTCAAGGTGGTCTTTTTTTCAGACAATTCCTGTTCGATGAGGGCAGCAACGTCCGATTCCAGGCTTAGGGTCGTTCTCATGTTTTGATGTTAGCATGATGATGTCTTGATGTCTAGCTAATAATCTAACGACTTGATTTTGCCATGTGTTCCGCTTCCATCAAATTCATAAGAATATCGTTGATCCGGGTTAAATGGCCTGCGCCTTTAGATTTCAACCAATCAAGGACACTTGGGTCGAGCCGAACGCTTGCCGGCACTTTTAGTCTTACATCGCGAAGTCGAACCATGCTTGCCAACTGGTTTTCATTCAGTCAAGGGGATTAATCCAACCATTCAAGGCAGGTATCGGTGAGCATGCCGCCCAGAATGCTGGCCGCATCACGTTCCACGGCTGCTAATACTTTGTTGGCAAAATCGCGACTGGTGGAGACGGTGACAGCGGCAAGCGTGGCCCGTTGCCAAGTGTGTTCCCCATCAATTTCAGCAACGGAAACGTTGTGACGTTCACGCAGACGGTCCTTCAATCCCTTCACTACGCTCCGCTTATCTTTCAGCGATTGCGCGTGGGGAATACTGATTTCCATGGTCATCACACCGATGACTGGCATATGGTTAGTGTAGCAATGGGGGAGTTGGCGGTGGCCTCGCGCTTCATTTTCTGCAATAATCAACCCGGAAGACAATCAGACCTGGATCACAACTCATATGAAGATTAAATTACTATTTCTGTTTCCCACCTTGTTGGGATTAAGCAATGCCTTTGCCGTGGACGTGGCACCTGTGGAGGATCAAATTGCTTCGGCAGTTTTGGCAGCTCCCAAAGAGCGGCGCGCGGCGGCTACTGTGCTTGGTTACAATGCTAAAGGTGAAATGCTGACATTGCGCCAGGGCACGAATGAAATGATCTGCCTGGCCGATGACCCGGCGGTGAAAGGGCTCAGTGTGGCCTGCTATCACAAGGATCTGGAACCGTTCATGGCTCGCGGTCGGGAGTTGGCTGCGCAGTACAAAGGTAACGATCGACACGAACAGCGTTGGAAGGAAGTGGACGAAGGCAAAGTGAAAATGCCCCGTGAACCAAGAATGCTGTATGTGCTTACCGGCAGCAGCTTTGATTCAGCTAAAGGTGAAATGGTTGATGCCTATTTGCGCTGGGTGGTTTACACACCCTATGCCACACCGGAATCCACTGGACTTACCACGACATCGGGAACTGCACCCTGGTTAATGTATCCGGGTAAGGCGGGGGCACACATTATGATCAGCCCGGCGAAAGAAAAGAAATAGTTAAACATTCCCACAACTTCGGTTACGTTTTTCATAGAACTCCTGAAGTTTTGAACTTGATAATCTGATCGATTGTCACATCGGCCTGAAGCTTTTTTGACTGCCTGATGTCGGAAGCATTTACCCCATGACGGCTTAGCTGCACCAATTGAGGGACTGAGATTTTTCCCAGCAAGTTAGAAACATCCGCAATGTATTTTGGGCGTACCCCGTTGTTTTTCAATTCAATGGTTGTATCCGGCGTCATTTAACCAGCAAGAAATCCTTTATCGGGAGCGGTGAAGTGGGCCCTGGGACGACGAAGTTGCACCAAGCCAGGGGACAGCAACGCGCCGAAACTTAGGGTGGCCACGAGGAGAAAGTTGAAAAACAGATCCTAGTCAACTATAAAATTAATAGTTGAATGAAACAGGGGAAATCTGTAAGCAATCGTTCTACATTGGTAAACCCTGAAAACTTGGACACCACCGGTAGATTCAATTTCCCCAATACCTCTACCCGCGCCCATAGGAATATTCCTCCTACAGGTGTACTCCATGGGATCTTCACACCTGGCAGAGACTCTTTCACCGCACCACCCACTTACATTGCATGATCGATCTCAAAGAAAAATCCAAAGCGCTGGCCACCACCCTTGGTCAGATTGAAAAGACTTTCGGCAAAGGCTCCGTTGTCCGGCTGGGTGCGCGCGATTCCCTTATCCCTGTCGCAGTCATTTCAACGGGTTCCATCTCGCTGGATGTGGCTTTGGGTGTAGGTGGTCTGCCGCGTGGACGAATTATTGAAATCTACGGACCAGAATCTTCTGGAAAAACTACGGTTGCTTTGACCGTCATCGCTCAGGCCCAAAAGAACGGCGGCACAGCGGCTTTCATTGACGTGGAACATGCGCTTGATCCGCTTTATGCCAATAAGTTAGGGGTTGATACCGATAACTTACTTGTCTCCCAACCCGACCATGCGGAACAGGCTCTGGAAATCGCCAATACTTTGATCGCATCGGGGGCAATTGACGTGTTGGTGGTGGATTCCGTTGCAGCACTGGTTCCCAAGTCTGAACTGGAGGGCGAAATGGGTGATTCGTCCATTGGTGTGCAAGCGCGATTGATGTCGCAAGCCATGCGTAAACTCACCGGCGTGTGTTCCAGAACGGGCACCTGCCTCATTTTCATCAACCAGATCCGCGAAAAGATCGGCGTGATGTTTGGGAGTCCAGAGACCACTTCCGGGGGTCGAGCGTTAAAGTTCTTTTCCAGTGTCCGACTGGATATTCGTCGTTTAGCGGCGATCAAAGAAGGGGAAACCGTTGTGGGCAACCGCACCAAAATCAAAGTGGTGAAGAACAAAGTAGCTCCACCGTTTCGCGAAGTGGAAGTGGACATTTTATATGGCCTGGGCATTTCCCGTGAAGGAGATCTGCTGGACCTGGGCGTGGTTCAAGGGCTGGTGGAAAAGAGTGGATCCTGGTATAGCTATCACGGGGAACGAATTGGGCAAGGTCGCGAAAACGCTCGTACTTACATGCGCGAACATGAAGAACAAGCCATTCGCTTAGATGCCGAGTTGCGTGCTGCCCTGAGTTTGCCGCAACCCTTTGTTGAACCGGAATTCGCGTTAGCCGCCAATAATTAAAGCACGCCCCCATAAGCTGATGATGTCCTGAAAAGTCTAATTCTGTGGGGGCGTTTAACTCCGTTGATTTGAAATGTTGGGTGATTTACCCCACCGGGATTCGCAAACAAGTCAGGAAAAAAATCGTATTTTGCTGATACTTTGGCTTCAAAGCAATTGGTCCTTGAAGTGCTAAGCTAAAGTAGTAGATGAACACCGCAGTCAAATACGGAATTGCAACACTGGTCATCACCATTCTTTTGTCCAGTCCGCTGTGTATCTGTCTGGGATCAAGCATGAAGGCCGCTGGTCCTCCAGTACCGCCCTGCCACCCTACTCAATCAGCTCCAAATAAAGACGACTGCACAAAACCGAGTTGCATCTTCATCGATTCCCTCACACCACCTCTTGAGGCGGCAAAAATGGATGTAGCCGCCGTGCCCTGCGAACTGCCTTTTATTGCAGTGTCGATTGGGATTCAAACTTCCTTACCAAAGCCTCCTACCTTTTGGGTGGCGATGTTCACCCTGCATGACCGGGTTGTCACCTTCCATCAATTCCTAATCTGAAAATCCATCTCCGTTACTGAGCCCCCGCGCGTGTGAACTAGCGCGAAATTGCGACAGGAGATGTCTTATGAAAGCAGCAACGGTTCTGTTCGCCGTGGCTATTCTTACATCCGCAAGGATGACCGGCCAGGATCCGGCAAAAGTGGAAGCTGAACAAGATCCATTTGCAGGCCTGCCTGTAAAATCGCAAACACAAACACAGCAGGATGGCTCTCCGTCGACCAAATCCTGGATACGAACTCTATTCACTGATAACTTCGGCTTCAGGAAGGAAGTTATGTCGCAGTTCACGACGAACGAGGATGGCCAAGGTGCCAGCCGCCAATCCATTGGCTTTGAGGTGTTGAAGAAGTTTTCTACCGGTACATCCACCGTGGCCAGCTTCAACTTGCAAGGGCGCCTTGTGCGGCGCGACGGTTTTAATCCTGTTCAAAACGACATGGAAGGAGAGAACCGTGCGGGTTGGGCCTTTGAGTATCACAACCTGTACCTGGACCTTTACAACGTTCTTAATCCTTTCCTGAACGAACAGCAAAAGGGTGACAATATTGGGCGATTCAACCTGCGTGCAGGACGGTTTTATGTTCCCTTTGGTTTGAACTTACAAACAGATACACACGGAACTGTACTGCAGCTTTCCAACGACCGTAACTTTGGATTCGAGCGCGATTGGTATACCGGACTTTGGGGATCGTTGAATAAGCACCTGAATTATGACGCCTATTATTTGGCCGGTTCCGGTTACGATTTGAAATTCAAGGGGCAGCGTGGACTGGCTGCGGTACGCATCAGTCTGGCAAATCAATACAGCAATGAACACGGCTTGGAGGGTGGCTTCTCCTTATTAGGAGGGGAGCGATTGTCCATGGATAGGATGAAACCGGGCAAGATAGAAACCCAGCGCGTTGGCCTGGATGGAAGATACCGGCGAGCTGTGCCCACGGGCTTACTCACATTCACCAATGAATTGAGCGGTGGAAAAGATGCGCGAACCCCGGTGTTCATGCAACTCCACCAGGCAGATTACTTGCATGCCTCACGACGATGGGGAGTGGCCACACAATACCGACGTTTCCGCGAATCGGATTCAGGGGCAGACGCCTCCTTGATTGGGGAGTTCACCTGGTACTTCCGCAACGACGTTGGGAACTCAAATTTACATTGGATCAAAGCCAATATCGAGCGTCGTCTGGAGCGCATGCGGCCAGAGTTACCCAGCACAGTTTTCACGCTTCAATATTATTTTTACCGGTAAGGAGATTTTATGAAAATCGCAATGTTCATTTTGGCCTTGTTGCTGCCACAAACCATGTTTGCAGCAATCGGCTGCACGTTGAGCAATCCGGCTGAGGACTTGAAGTACCTCTATCCGGAAATGACCACTTTCAAAGAAGACCTGAAAGAATTCCCCAGACTCACCGATGGTGCCGCACTCTTTAAGGGATTGAAGAGCCGTCTGGGCAGTGACTTGGACGCGATCTACGAGACTTACGAAA
>JAYWBH010000252.1:0-1961 GCA_043781815.1 Bryobacterales bacterium
CTTGCCCGACGGGTTATCCACGGAACGAATATGACTGTGGCTAGCTTGACCATTGCGAAAGGGGCGGAAGTGCCCTGGCACAGTCATTTGAATGAGCAGATGTCGGTGATGTTGAGTGGCAAGCTGCGGTTTGAATTTGAAGGTGGCCATGAGTTCACTGTACAGGCCGGACAAGTGATGGAAATTACTCCGCATCTTGCCCATCGGGTAATAGCTTTGGAAGACTCCACCGTGTTCGATTTGTTCTCGCCAGTGCGCGATGATTGGCGGAAAGGTGACGATTCGTATCTTAGAGGTATGAGGAAGTAGGCGAATGCAGTGTTGTTTCATTGCTGTTTTGCATTCGAATGATTTCAACAAGCAACGCAGCGAAAACGAGTGCCCATAAGCATTGCTCTTTCGGCTTAGCCGAAGCGAGTAGTCACACAAAAATGGCTCACTAAAACGACTATGTCTAGTAGCCCATCCCTATCTTGATTGGGGTGTTGGACGTTCGCTTTAAAACAATTTTAATGACTGATCGGTAAATGGGCAGGGTCTTCAAAAAGCCTGTATTCATTGAAGAAATATGGCATGGTGGGAAGTTTTCATTCGATTCAAGTGGCACGCTTTGGCAGGTTCTTTGAGACAACAAAAAAAAGATGAGATTTGGTACCGACAATTGCGGCTCAAAATGATATCCTACCGGGGATGCAGTCTTTGATCGATCTTCTCACCAACAAGCGCCAAGACGTAAATCTTGATGTGGCCGCGCTTGAGGTGGCGACGATTGAGTATCCGGAGATTACACCCGATCCGTTTGTGGAAATTTTGGATTCGTATGCGGTGGAACTATCCGAACGTTTGAGTCCGCACACAGATGGAGAAGAGTTCATTGAAGTGGCCAGTGCTTACATGTTCGACGAGCTGGGTTTTTGCGGCAATCAGGAAGATTACTACAACCCTCGCAATAGCTGTCTGAACGAAGTGGTTACGGCGCGCATTGGCAACCCCATTTCCTTAGCAGTGGTGTACATTGAAATTGCTCGTCGCCTGGCTAGACCCGTGCAGGGTATCGCACTGCCGGGACACTTCTTTGTGAAGTATGACGATGGGGATTACAAAGCTTACGTGGATGTGTTCCATGGCGGAAGGATTGTGGATGAGCGGGAATGCTTTGACCTGGCCAGTTCCATTGTCAGCACCCCGGTGAACGACCCCACCTACTTAGCCCCAGTTGAGAACCACCACATTGTGGTTCGCATGTTGAATAATTTACGCTCCATCTATTTGCGGAATCGGGACTACGTAAAAGCATTTGAGGTATTGACCCTGTTACTGAAAGCGACGCCACTTTCCGGCGACTGTTTTCTGCAACGCGGAGTGGTCAACATTGAACTTCGCAAATTTGAGCAGGCCAAGGATGATTTGCAGCACTACCTTATTCTTGAGCCGCTAGCGTTGGATCGAAGGGCGGTAGAACAGCAGATCCGGGTGATAGACCAATGGCTTTCCAAACGTAAAGTGACCGAGCGGTTTTCCTAAAGAAGTTCCCTCCCTTAGCTTTCCTTCCTTTTACTCCCCGCCAATCAGAATCGGTATTGTCACTGATGAATTAAAACTCAACTTCACGGTATTGGCTGCCTTGCCATCGGCAGTAAGAATCACGTCCACATTACCGGCACTCCCTAGCGACCGAGGAATGGCCACGTTGATCTGGTCCAGCCCGGAATAAGTCCCTTGGGGTCCGGCGTAGTCTGGGGTGATTGTCACGGTACCAATTTTTACCTGCACGGAACGGGCGTTGCGGATGCCTGTTCCGTAAAGCAGCAGGTAGAGTTGGTCAGCCTTCATGTCGATATCGGCGGGCACGAAGAGTTTTTGCGCGGCATCGTACTTGGCGATCAGTTCCACGGTGCGCTCGCCTTTTGAGTTGATGCGAAGCAGGTTACCGGCAGCGGGGCCTTTGCCGTCGGCATTTG
>JAYWBH010000253.1:0-17749 GCA_043781815.1 Bryobacterales bacterium
GTTACACGCCGAGCCAGAGTCGGCATGACTTATGTAACGATTCCAGAGTAACTCGCTGTCCCGGAGTAACATCAGCTTGTGGAAAGTCGGCTGGGGCGATGAGTAACATCTCATCCATACCCTCGGCAAGAAACAGGTATGCCGTATTGTTACGATACTCCGCATATTTTCCAGCCTCTTGCCATAAGTACTGATAGAAAACTTCAAGATCCACATAGGAGCCCAGCATGTCGGCCTGTGTTGGAATTGCAGTGGCTGCGTCCTGGTCCTCGAAAATCAGCAGGCTGCTGAATGGCTTCACTTTGTTGCGAATTCCAAAAGACGTAACTAATAATGAAGGTTTCGCGCGGCGGATGGCTTGGACACTGGCCCATTCCACAAAAGTATTGTTCACCAAAAGCGTTCCATTCCCAGCCAGCAAAGTGGCTCGGATGAACTCGGCCATCAGCGGGTCGTTGGCAAACTCGGCATCACGAGGCTGTAACGTTTTCAGCTTTTCGCCAAGCTGCCGGGGTCCACGAATTTCCCCTTGTTCGGCAATCTTTTGCACTTCCGCCATTAACCTCATGCGGTAAGTACGCAGACCTTGATAACTAAGATGCGTCCCTTTCTGCGAATAAGCTTGCATGGTCGCAGCCGTTTCAATGGTCCAACTGGAGTGCGGGCCGCGCGCTGCTGAGCAGAGTTCCACCAGGCTTGTTTCGATATTGTGATTCGGTGTGCCCGTAAGAAGCAGCGGGATGCAGTGGCTGATATCTTCTGGAACGACTAGCGGTACCCGTCGACCTTTGCCGACAAGTCGGGTCCACATTCTATCTGGTCCAACTGGAAGATCGGCAGGTGCCAGCACAATGACAATGCGCGGGACGCCTTTGGTCGTGGCATCTAAAGCGGGGTTGATTTGGTCGAAGATCGCCGTAATGATGCGACGCCATTCGGGGTACAACGGATTCCGATTGAGGAAGTCCACCTGCTGTAACGTGAAGCGTCCACGTGGCCAGGAACTGGATGTAACTCCCATCTTCGGTTCCAATTCAGCCAGTGCGGTGAACATCGCCGGGGGCGCTTTTTCAAGGTAAGTGCCAAGCCGCTCAAAGTAACTTTTCTCAGCAGGGAACAAAGTTTCCCAGGCACGAAGCTGTTCATTGAAATAGGCGGCGAAGGTTACAGGGACATGATCGAAATCGAATCGGGGCGGCGGCATGGAACTCTAAATCAGGATCTCCTTTGCCGCAACGCCGGCCATTCCATCGGCTCTTACGTTCAGAATTGCCGCAGCCGTAGCGGCCACGTCCACGTGACTGATGGGTTTATCCGTGGCCCCTTTGGCTACACCGGCACCAAGGGCAAGCAGCCAGGTATTGCGACAGGATGGGTCACCGCTGCGATGGTTCAAAAATCCATTGGCGGTGTTGGCGTCGCCATCGCGACCTAACTCGGGAAGAATCAGAACGGTGGTATTGTCTTTGTACTTGGGATTTTGACTTACTTCATCCCACAGCATCCCTGTAAGTCGATCTGTGCGAGTAATGGCTTGCAGGTAAAGCGAGTAAGATCCCCAATGGGCCACATCCATATCCCAGAAGTTGACTAACAACAACCGTGGAGCGAATTCACGCATCACTTCCCTGGTGATGAAGAAAGTCAGTTCATCGCCCGATGTGGGTGCTTCCGGACCATTAATAAACTCGCCCAGTGCGCGGGTCAGTGTGGCTTGGACGTGCTTATCCATTTGCCGTCCGCCTTTGAAAATGGTCCAGCCGACCCCTTCGTAACCTTCCTGCAGAATCGTTTCCAGTCGACGATGCACTGCATCACGATCCGATAAATCGGAGTCTTTCGGCTTACGAACAATATCCTTTACGGCGTCTAAAAGTAACTGCTTCGGTAACACCACATTGGCACCAAACGGGACACCGAAATCGCGCCTGCTACTGGACCCCATACTGGCGAAGCTTTTATTGGTGGCGATGACCCAGGCGTCTAATGGACCGGCTTTGTTCGCTTTGCGAAAATGTTCAAATATGGTGGCCGATGCAGGTGCTTCAAACCCGAAATCATCTACCCGCTGCCAGTTCCCGGTGACAATGCTGGCGGTGGAATTGAAGTGAGACAACACGCCCTGGTTCTGGCAATTCTGATAGAAGTAACCTTCCGGGCGAAGGGCGGCCAAGCGTGGAATGTTATGCAAGCCCGCCGGGGCAAACGTTTCTGCGGTGCGCACGCCACCGCCAAAGGTCACCAGGATGACTTTGCGTCCTTTGGCCTGCGCGTCAGCCGCTTGCGCCCACAGTTGTAAAAGGGACGGCGGAAGAATGCGCTGAGCAATGGATAGGCCAGCAAGTTTAAGGAAGTCGCGTGTAAGCATGGCTCAATAGTCTATTATCTCGCCACCGCTGATCTTGCGTTTGGTCTTGCCACCCAAATCTAGCGGCGTATCATAGCCCGGCAGAATTCGACCATCGGGAGAATAATAGGGTCCAATGTCGCACGCCATGCTTCCTTTGCCTTCTTCTACAAAGGACAATGCGGTAATCAGTTTGGCTGATTTATAACCGTACCGCGATGGGTCCAGCAATCGCAGTGGTGCGCCGTGCTTATCGGGCAAGGGCTTGCCCGCAAGATCCAGCACAAACATCACATGGGAATTCAACAGGTCTTCTATTGTGAAATATTCGTACCACTTATCTGCACAGTCTACGCGCACTGCTTTCGCCTTCTTCGATGGCTTCACAATATCCAACAGTTGCTGAAATCGAAAGCCTGACCAGGAGGCGCGGGACGACCAGCATTGGACGCATTTCATCCGCGAACTTTGTGTTTGTTGGGGCAAAGCGCGCAATTGGGCCAGCGGAATTGGCTGCGGCTTTTCCACCAGACCTTTGATTTGCAATCGCCATGTCTGCTGATTGATTGGTGGCACGGGGTTGTACCACATCAGCTTTAAATGAAATTCATCTGGCTGATCACTGGGAAGCAATAGTTTCGACTTGGGCTGGTCGGCATTGGCGGCCGCCGCACTGGATGCGGCAAGGAATATTCTACGGTTGAGCATTGGATAGATCCTGTAAAGCTTTTTGCGCCACACGGCTCTCTGGTTGGACTTTAAGCAGCCTTTCCATAGTATGCCGGGCATCGGCGGTTCGTTTTAGTTGGACGTAAACACGCCCTAAGTTCAGGTACAAAAGTTCGTCCTCCGGCGATGCAGTAATGCCTTTTTCCAAAGCCTGGATGGCTTTGGCCGGGTCGCGTTGTTGCAGATAGAGCACACCCAAATTATTCCAGGCGCTGGAAAAAGCTGGACGCAGGCGCACCGCTTGCAGCAGATACCGTTCCCCTTCACCCGCGTTTCCACGTTTGGCCAACGTCAGGCCCAAGCCTTGCGCAGCTTCAGAAGATTGCGGATCAGTGGCCATGGCCTGTCTATAATACGTTTCGGCCTGGGCAAGCTGCTGCAATTTATCGCATGCCTGGGCGGCGTTGAGCAATGCATAGGTCAATCCGCTTTTAGCCGTTATTGCTTGTTCAAAGTTTTGCAAAGCGGTTTGCGGATCGTTGCGAGCCATGGCTACGCCACCCAGTTCATTCCACGCTTCAGCACTGAATGGCTCCAATCGAATGGCATCATTCAACAGGGTCGATGCCAGTTCAAGACGCTTGGCTTCCCGATGGATTTGCGCCAATAAAACCATCGTCCGTACATTGCCGGGCTGCTGCGTTTGCATGGCCTGCAAATAAGGCAGTGCCTGTTCCGGGTAACCGCACCACAAAAGTGACGCACCCAGTTTGAAATAGTCGCGACGCGGTCGAGTGAGCCAGCGCCCAGGGTAGGGCAGAGCTGGCGGGTTGGCCAGCAGCACCAGATCGGCTTCCACTTGCTTTGTTGACGGAACGCTGGCATAGATTTTGGCAACATGCCCGTTACTGTTTAGAAGCAGAGCAAGGGGCAGTTCCAAAGGCGCGCGGAATTCAAAAAGATAGCGTCGAAACAGAGTGTAAGCGGCAGTCAGATCAGCCTTCGATTGCAGCGCATCCGCCGTCAAAACAAACAACCCGGGACCTGCCTGCTGTTCCGGCAGCGGAACCGGATCCTGAAGCCAGGTATCGTGAAGCCGAGGTTGGTTATCCGCCGCAGCAGTCTTCACTGCGATGGGATTCGTTTTCCGAAATGCATGCAGACTGCGTGGGGATGTGCCTTCCAGCACCTCATAGCAGTAGCCGCAGCTCAAATTGTTGAACTGCTGCTTCAAGCCTGAAGGCCAAGTGATCTCTACAGATTTGGCCATTTCCTGGTCAGCCATTCCAAAGTAAACCGTTTTGGTGTGCTGTGAAAGATAGCCACACCCGGCAGTGATCCACTTGGTCTGACCATCTATCCGAATGCGCGCGCCAATCGCATCCCGATTGGATTTGTTGCCGATGAGTCGCAGTGCAATCCGCTGGTTGGCCTGGCCACAGCGGTTTTCCAGAACACGAAGTTGCGGGGCCAAGCGGTTCTTCAACAGAATGTCCAGGCACCCATCGCCTGTAAAATCGGTCATGGCAAATGCTCTGGCATCGTCGGCAAAGTTCAATCCGGATTCAGCAGAGGCTTCACGATACTTCGCACCCTGCTTGACGTAAAGAACATTCGGTTCGTGCCCATTCCAACTGTAGCCTTCACGGATGAACTGATTAATGGCGTTCCAACCGTTTTCATATTGACCACTAGGAACAGCGGTGGCGGGCGTTCGGGCAACCACTTGACGCCAGAAAAAGCCCATCAGGTCCGGTTGTTTCGGACCGGTCAACATGCCACAGGTAAGCAGCAATTCCGGGCGCCCATCGTTGTCAAAATCGGCAGCGCAAGCGGACCATCCCCACCGACCCATCTCTACATTCAGCGCCGCAGCTTCATTCACAAATTGTCCATTCCCCAGGTTGCGATAAAGAGAATTGCCTTTGGTATGCCCGCGCCACGCGTCATTCAATTTGTAAGGGAAAGATTTGTGGCGCACCAACTGTTGACCAGCGGCGGTCCACATATTGGCGACATACAAATCAGGACGGCCATCGCCATTTTCATCGAACCAACAAGCACTCATGCCTGGGCCGATGTCTTCTACGCCCGCTGCTGCTGCAGCATCGTGAAAGTGGCCTGCCTGATTCTTGTAAAGATTGTTGCGTCCAAAGTCATTGGCCACATAGAGGCTGGGGAAACCTGAATCATCGTAGTCTGCCCAGGCCGGAGCAAAGCTGTACCGATTGTTGTTTTCGCTTAGACCGGTGGCACTGGTCACGTCCTCAAAATATCCCGTTCCATCGCTGTTGAGACGATTGCGAAATAGGAAATTTGGCGGGCCATTCTGCGCGTCGAAGTACGGAACGGGGTAGCGAAACTGGGCTTCGCTTTGAAAAAAGCTGTAGCAGCACAGGTACAGGTCAAGGCGGCCATCACCGTCGTAATCGGCAGCAGCCATGCCTGTAAAACCACCCTGGGGCAATGCTGCGAAACGAAACGAATCGGGAACAAGTGTAAATTGGCCGTGGCCATCATTCAGAAAAAGCGTGGGACCGCCGCCGCGCAGCACCACTAAATCCTGACGACCCAAATTGCGCAGATCCAAAAACAGTGCGCAGGAAGTATCGTCCAACAAATCAACTCCGGCGGCTGTGGTGATGTCTTGCAGCTTGCCGTCGCGCCAGCGGAACAAACGGTTGGGAAGTCCGGCAGGCTGACAAACATAAACCTCATCCACCCCATCCCCATCTATATCGCCCACGGCAATTCCGTTGTTGCCGTAAATGTCTATTCCTGTCGCCGGGTCCAGTCTCGCCAGCCAATAGGGAATGCCCTTTGATAATGGATCGCAGTCCAGAACGGTGCCTGTGACGTCGGCAAAGCGTCCCTCTTTAACGGGCACAGGCACCGGGGGAATCATAGGGTCAGGTGGAAATTCATCGTGACCACTTTCAATGAGCCCGGTGTAGGAAAGAAACGGTGGATCGTTGCGGTAATGTACGGTTAGGGTTTCCGCTTCAGCAGGGGAAGCCAGCAGCACCGGTAGCGCCAGCAGTTGACGACGCGTCATAACATGCCTGCCTTGGCCGTCCCTGCCTTGGGCTGAGCCAACAGTTGTTTGTGGATTGCCCGCTCACGCTGCGCCTTAGCGGATTGCCCTAAGCGATCATAAACTCGCGACAAACGGTAGTGCGGTTCGGGGGAATTTGGGGCCTTGGCAATGGCCTGTTCATAGGCCCGCGCAGCAGCGTTGAAGTCACGCTGACGTTCCAATAAATTACCCAGTTCAAACGAAAATTCCCAAGTTGCCGGATCGCGACGCAGCGCTTCCAACAGCAATGGCTTTGTTTGCTCATCGGGCTCCCCTGCTGCTTGCAACGCTCTGGCGTAGACAAAGGGAGCGTACCCGTTTTGATGTTCGCTCTGAAGCCAGGCCTTGGCCACGCCGAGAATTTCCGGCACCCTATCGGGCAATTGCTCAATCATTCGGGCAAGGAAAATGTAGGGCTGCGGAACGGTGGGGTCCAGTTGAATGACCCGAAGAAAGTGTGTCCCGGCATCGGCAAAGCGACGTTGCGTGTAGTAAGCCACGCCTAAGGACAGTTCTAACTGTGGACTCTTATCGAACTTGGTTACGGCATCTTCTAAGAAGGCGGAAGCTTCATTGAAGCGGCCAAAACGAAGCAGGGCTTGGCCCAACTCGGCGTGGCTTGGTTCATCGTAAGGCAGCAAGGCCACCAGCGCCCGATGTTCGGCGATTGCTTCATTGGGACGACCGGTGGCATTGAAGGCTTGAATCAGAATACGATGGGCATCGGCACCGGCATTGTTCTTCAGCGCCAGCCTGGCAAATGTTTCCGCTTGCGTCCACTGGCCTACTTCCTGGTAGAGCAGCGCGGCACGCAATGGGGCGGCGGCATCGGCATCTTTGGATTGGGCAAAGCGTCCCTCCCAAAAGGCTGCTAATTTACGTTGATTCGATTGCGCGTAATGAAGGGCTAAGGTGTGCTGAACTGTGGGGTTGGTGGACCCCAAACGTTCCGCACGTCGGGCGGCATCGGCGGCTAGTTGGGTCAGCTTCAGTTGCGTATAGACGCGGGCCAGCAGGGCTAGGGCGCGGGCATCAGTCGGAGCAGATTCCAAATGCACCCGGGCTTCCGCAATGTGACCAGCGTCAAATGCGGCTTGGGCAACGGCAATTGGATCCACTGCAAGCAGGTACATGTTTAAATAAAAAGAGGCCGCTACATTCAGCATACTGCATAGGCTGAGTGTAGCGGCCGGTTTGTCAAATTACACGGGTCTAGAACATGAAGCGCAACGCGAACTGCGTGCGACGCTGTGTTCCATCTTGGGTGCTGAAAATACGACCAAAGTTAGGATCGCCCTGTGTTCTGTTCGGCGAACCATACTGTGGAGTATTGGTTAGGTTGAAGGCTTCTGCACGGAACTGAACTTTGAATCGTTCGGTGAGGTTCACCGCTTTGAAGAAAGACAGATCCATGTAATGTTGGCCAGGGATGCGATTAGTTTGAAGGTCCAAGCTGCCTGGGGTACCAGGTGTGGGCTTGGCTACGTTTGAAATATCAAACCATTGTGCAGCCGAACGACCACCGGATGGTGCGGCATTGGGGTCTTTGCCTGAAATGGCGTCCGGCGTACAATTGCCGAAGCTGCCAACGCAGTTATTGGTTCCCAAAGTAAATGGTGCGCCAGTACGTAGCGTCACAATTCCGTTAACCTGCCAGCCGCCTAACAGTGCGTTGGTCGCTTTGTTCTGAAGGTTGACCTTCTTGCCCTTACCGATGGGTAGATCGTAAAGGAAGCTGCCGGTGAAGCTGTGACGAATGTCCCAGGCTGCATCGGAGTAAGCTGCTGAGTAGTTGCGAGGATCCTTAGGACCGAATCCGCTGGAACCGCTGAGTGTGGTGCCCGATGTTGCCTTCACGTTACCGAATGTGTAGGAGAACAGGGACTGGAGTCCGCCCGAATAGCGTTTCTCCCACTTGGTGGTCAGGCCTTTGTAGTTACCATAACCGAACGTTGATGTCAGATTCACACCGCTGATGTTCGGGATGGGACGACGTGCATCGCATTGAATGTTGGGACGCGGATCGTTGTAGCAGGCATTGGGATCAGAGAAGTGCAACTGATGTGCCTGATGGTTGCCTACATAAGCGACTTCTAAAGCGTTGCCGCCGCGGAATTCACGTTGCAGGGAGAAGTTCCATTTGTGGACCAGGGGATTGCGGAAATTCTGCGCAATGCTACGGAAATTAATCGGAGCATTAAGCGTGAAGATGTTCACCGGGAAGCCACTGGATACGTTTGTGAAGAACGGATTGGCATCAAAAGTGCCCACTCCAAGAGGTCGGTTGAGGGTTGTCGTCTGGTTGAACGGCACACCTTCACCACGGTTAGGATTGCCACCTTGGTTTTCTTCGCCACCGTAGAAAATGCCATAACCGGCGCGCAGTACTGTTTTCGGATTGATCGAATAAGCGAACCCAATGCGCGGGGCAATGCTGGTCTTATCCCATGGAATCAGGTATTGGCCAACTTCACCGCGAGAGACTTTGACGTTCTTAAAGTCGGTTGCAAAGTTAGGAGGAAGCGCCGCATTCTGGTCCTTGCCAGTGGGGATGTACAGGGTCAAATTGTCGAAATTGAAATTTGCCTGGCGTCCGAACTTTTCACCGATTGGCGAAAACAGTTCGTAGCGCAGTCCGTAGTTAATGGTCAGTTTGTTGGTAACCTTCCAATCATCCTGGCCATAGAAACCCCAAGCTACTTTCTGTGAAGAAATGAAGTTGGTGGTGGACATTTGGCCGCCAGTGACCCGACCAATCAGGAACGATGCATAACCATCGCCTGTCAGGTTCGATAAAGCATCGGTACCGTTCGGGTAGGATGTTTCGGTACGGTTGAAATTCCAGTTGCCGTGTGGGCTGGGGAATTGGAAGAAGGGGAATTTGATTGGACGATATTCAGCACCAAACTTAATGGAGTGCTTCGCTTTCTGAATGGCGACGTTCTGAATAAAATCCCAAACGTTGTTGTACTCTTTCGAGGGCAGCCAATCGGAAGCGCCAAAGCCGCTGTAACGGTCAATGCTGGTGGAAGGAAGACCGCCGTTAAGAGGTCCAGTGGGGTTGTATCCACCAATTCCAAATGCCTTGAATTGATCCACATCTGGTGCCGACTGTGTGCGGGCAGTAACCAGGCGCGAAAAAGCTGCGCGAGTTTCCGTCACAAAAGTTGGTGACCAGGTGCGGGTGTAGCTCATCATTGCGTTGCGTGCCAGAGTCTGTTCGGTGTTGGCGGCAAAGTAAGTTCCGTCCAACGCGCCAGGCAGTGGTTGACCATTCAACTGGTTCCGTTCGGACCAGCTAACGCTACCAAAGATGTTGTCTTTGTCGCTAATCCTGTGGTCCATGCGGATATCGAACTGCTTCACACCAGAGGTACCGCTAGTGGTTGTGAAATAGTTGTTCTGCGGAAAGCCAGGGAGCACATTAATACTTGGAGCCGGGAACAGCGACGCAATTTTCGCCGAGGCCGGATCAATCCGACTGGTTGGAATTCTGTTGTTCGCAAAGGGCAGCCGTACTAAGCCGGTGGTGCCATTGCCATAAGTGCCAGTGGATTGCGTAAGAGGATCAAAAATCATACCCTCTCTAGCACCAACACCCAGCGAATTGGTGATGGCCTTGTTTCCACCCATCAATTCCGAAAAATCTCCAGTGCGCATCGCCATGGAGGGGATGGTGAAGAAAGCTGAAGTTCCCAAGCCAGGGACGGATCCACCAGTGGAACGGATTTCAGTGCCCTGGTAATCAGCGAACCAAAACGTACGGTTCTTGATCACTGGGCCACCAACTGCCGCGCCAAACTGATTCTGCTTGAAAGGACCGCGCGCAACACCGTTGAGATTATTTTCCCAGCGATTGGCGTTTGCCTTATCGTTCTGCAAATATTCAAACAAAGAACCGTGCACGCCGTTGGTGCCGCTCTTGATGGTGACGTTTACCACGCCGCCAGCACCGCGACCGTATTCAGCGTTGTACCCGTTGGTCATCACGCGCATTTCGCCGATGGCTTCAACTGAGGGTCCAATGACGAATGAGGTCTGGTTCAAAAAGTCGATCACGTTGACGTTGTTGTCCACACCGTTCAACAAGAAGTTGTTCTGTCCGTTGGAGCGAACGCCGTTGGCTGAAAAGCCGCCGCCAGTAGAATCGCGTGCACCGGGTTCATTCGGCACAACGCCAGGGGAAAGTCGTGCCAAGTAAGCAAAGTTGCGAGTGCCGCCCAGAGGCAGTTCGCTGACTTGCTTGGAATCGACACTGGCACCAATGATGGTGGACTCAGTTTGCAGTACCGCACCTTCTGCGGAAACTTCAATATTGGTTGTGACTTCGCCCACTTGCAATGCGAAATCAACACCAGTGCGATCACCAGCAGTAAGGTTGATATTGCGGCGAGTGGTCTTTTTGAAACCAGCCGCTTCAATTTGAATGGTGTAGATGCCAGGTTTAAGCGCAGGCCGGGCGTATTCTCCGCCACCACTGGTGACAAGCTCATACTTAAGGCCAGTTGCTTCTTCAGAAATACTTACTTTGGCGTTGGGGATTCCGGCGCCAGTTGGATCTGTTACAGTACCGACTAGGGTGGCTAAATCGCGTTGTGCAAAAGCACAGAACGTCAGCAGAATATTTAACAGCAAGAATTTCACAAGACGAGGAAATTTCATTAGACTAGGTAGTTTCTCCCACTACAAGTTTGGTTACAACTAGGGCAAATAGTAGCACCAGTGTTATCCTACATTCAACCTTATACCCTGTAAAATGACCAATTTATACAAAAGTTTAATGATGCTGGCATTCCTCGCCGCAGGCAGCGAACAGGTGAAGATGGTGGATGTAGCTGATATATCAGGCTTGTTGGCGGAAAGTGTGTTTGGAGGCAAAGAGCGCAAGGATTTTATATTGGAAACCACCGGAAACGGAGTTGCCATTCTGGATGTGGACCAAGACGGTGACGAAGATGTCCTGCTGCTGAATGGGACAACCCTGGATGGTGGAAACGCCAAGACTCCCCGTTTACCCACCTTGTACATCAATGATGGCAAGGGTAAATTCACAGCCAAAGGTCTGGAAAGTGGATTCACCACCGAAGGGTGGGCGCAAGGCGTTTGTGCCGGTGACTATGATAACGATGGGCGCACAGACCTTTTCATCACTTACTACGGACATAATCGGCTGTATCGAAATTTAGGGGCGGGTCGATTTGTGGATGTGACCGCGAAAGTTGGTCTTCCCACTACTGGCATCCGATTCGGGTCAGGATGCACGTTTCTGGATTATGACCACGACGGACGTCTAGACATTTTCGCAGCGAATTATGTGAATTTGGATTTGGCCAAGACGCCGCGTCCGGGCAAAGGTGAATTCTGCGTCTGGAAGGAAATTCCGGTCATGTGCGGACCTCGTGGACTTCCGTTGGCTTCGAATGTGCTTTATCATCAGGAAGCAGACGGCACTTTTCGGGATGTGTCGGCTGCGTCGGGGATTTTGAAGCCCGGCGGCAGATATGCCTTGCAAGCAGTCAGTGCTGACTTTGATAACGACGGTTGGCCTGATATCTATGTGGCTTGTGATATGACACCAAGTTTGCTATATCACAATCGCGGCAATGGCACTTTTGAGGAACGAGGGGTGGAATCCGGAGTAGCATTCAACGCCGATGGTCGCCTGCAGGCCGGAATGGGCGTAGCCGTGGGAGATTTCAACAATGATGGGTTCCTGGACATTGCCAAAACCAATTTTTCAGGCGATTTAACTTCCTTATATTTGAACGAGAATGGGGAATTCTTCACCGACGTTTCCGCTGTTGCCCGTCTTGGCTTGCGGCAACTACTGGGCTGGGGTATTGCCTTTGTCGATTTCGATGATGATGGCTGGAAAGATCTGTTGCTGGTGAATGGACACGTTTATCCGGAAGTGGATCAGGCAAAAGTGGACGACCGGTACCGCCAACAGACGCTGCTATTTCGCAATTTGGGGAATGGCAAGTTTGACGATTTGACGGCGAAGGCTGGTCCGGCGTTGTTGACTCCGCGCGCATCCCGAGGGCTGGCCATCGGCGATTTGGATGGCGATGGGCGTCCTGAAGCGGTGATTTGGAACATGAACGACAAGCCCAGCTTATTGAAAAATATTGCATCGGGTGGGGCTTTCATCAACTTGCGCTTGCAGGGGACTAAGGCCAATCGTTCTGCGATTGGGGCACGGGTGCAGGTGCAAGCTGGTGGTAAAAAGTGGATTGATGAGGTGATGAGCGGGTCTAGTTTCTATTCGCAGAATTCAATGACACTGCACTTTGGACTGGCGTCGGCAAAGGTTGTGGAAAGAGTTATGGTGAACTGGCCCGGCGGAAAAGTGGAGGAATGGAAAAATCTGCCAGTGAATGCCCTGTGTGGGTTGGTAGAGGGGCAGAGTAAGGCGGATTGTCGTGCGTATTAGCCTGAATTCCGAAGTTCGTGGGAAGCGTATCAGGCCTTTGAAGACCGCTCCCTTGCGGTCACGGCTCTGTAGAATCCATAAGTTACCGATCCGTGACCGCTAGGGAGCGGTCTTTTAACCACAGGTTATCCCAGTGAAGGTTGGAGATTCTACAGAGATGCGGGAAAACTAAGTGGTATTGGGCGGAATCGCCTGCCCCACACTCAATTCACTAACTTTCACGAGACCTGGAGTTGAGTTTGTGGGGCAGGCATTCAGCCTGCCAAGTCCGCCTAGCGGGCTTTTTTCATACCTTCGAGTGCTTGGAAAACTTCTGAAATTGGGCAGGGTTGAAAGCCAGATACTGCGGAAAAATGACGAAGACCGCCACTCTGGACAGGCAAGGATGCCTGTCCTACTTAACTGGAGTCAAAATGCGACTTTTATGCGCTATTTGTTGGGTGTCGATGTCGGTAGGAGCTCAGATCGGGAAGCCTCCTGAGTTCCAAAACGACGGTAAATTCCAGACCAGCACGTCGGCAGGAATGGTCGATGGAACTTCGCATGTTTCGGCGAATCGTGAACAAATCAATGAAGAATTGGTGTCGCAACTGCGCCGCTTGCCCGGATCTGCCGACGGGGTGCGGCTGATCGGCAACCGGATGCTGCCGCTAGCGGAAGAGAGCTTTCGGAAATCGGGTTTGGAGATTGGGGTGGCCGTAACTAAGTTTCTGAGTGGAAAAGAAGAGGCCAGCTCGGCCTTGCTTTGCGCGCTGGCTAAGAAGACAAAGAAACAAAATAAGAGAATGGAACTGCTGCCGTTTTTGGGGGAGACAGTGGGGTCTGTACCAGCTTATACAGGGCCTATGTTGAATCTTGTCAGTGAGATAGCGGCTGCGCATGCCGATAGCAGTGAGGCTCAGTTCTATTGGGCTTTGGCCTTGTTGAAGCAATCTCCCGCAAAAGTGATGGAAGCGATGCCCCATTTAAAACTGTCCTCAGAACTGGACCAGAAAAGCACCAAAGCGCTACTCGAGTTAGGGCGGCAATATACGATATTGGAACGTCGTACGGAAGCAATTGACGCTTTGGAAGAAGCGTTGCGTCGCGACGGCACATTGGCTGCGGCAGAATTCAGGCTGGCTCAGCTTTATAGGCTGGCCGGAAACACCGGGAAAAGCAGTGAACACTTGAGCCGGTTTCAGAAATTACAGCAGCCAGGCCGTTAGGGCCCTTAGTTCGCGAACGGGGGCTTTTTGTTGGGGAATGGCTTGTATAGCGGATCCCCTACATAGACGATGGACAGTCGGATTGCGCGACTGTTTCTGAGGAACGCATCGCCCACATTGGCCCCTTGGAATAAATCACGGATCACGCCGTCTACCCTGGGGAAGTTAATGGCGAATGGTTCCCCGGCAGGGTAGGAGCTAACGGTAAGTCCTTTATAAAGAGCGCCAGTGCCTAAAGGGTAACCTAGGGAATAACTGGGTGTTGAGACATAATCCCATCCAATAGCTCCATTGTTGTAGGTGAACACATCCAGGTAATATTGGACGCGTCCCCCACCATAAAAAGCGGCGTTGTCACAACGTTTGACGGTAGCTTGCGGCGCGCCCATCTGATCGTTCGTCGTATCCTCTATCACTTGGAAGCCACCTGCTTTAGCAACCAAACTGGCCCGATAGGCTGCCCAGTTAATAATGTTGTTGACGTTGTCGTAGAGAATGGGGATGACTTCACCAGTATCGGGGGCAATTCCTGCTTCGCCTTGCGTACGATCCAGGCAGAATTGGCCGGTCAACCCACCAGCGGCTTCGGTGGCAAGGGCTTTGTCGATTTGCGAAAGAGCCAATAGTTTTGTCGGACCCAAATTCCAAACTGAATAGACCAAAGTGCTGCTGTTCTGCTGACGGAAATCTTTCAGAGATTGGAACGGCGTGTAAAAGGCTTGCCCAGTGAATGGATAGCCCAGATAAGGATTGTCTTCTCCCAATAGAAAATTCATGCAGGTGGTGGAGTCATCCTTCCAAATATCGGCCAGGAAGGAACCCAGACTGCGGGAGTCTCCATACTGGTTGGCTGGTATTCCTCCACACCATGTCCAGGTGTTGCCAGTGGTAAAGCTAAAGCTGGTGGAAACGTCTACGGAAAGAACAATATATAGGATTTTATCTTTGCCAACGCGATTGAGGCAGGCTTTGATGACTGCTTTGTCCAAGGTGTATTGTTCCGATGTGTACCAACCGGTGATGGTGGGAACGGCACAAAGGTTGGCAGTTGGGATGTTGCGATTGGTGGCGTAGTATTGAGCAACGCTCAAGGAATCCGCTGAGTTCGAGTTGTATACGATGAGTACCCGCTCAGGTAGTGGAACGACCACGGGTGTTGGCACTGGCACTGGCACTGGAACGGGAACAGGAACTGGAGTTGGAACTGGCACTGGCACGGGTGTCGGCACAGGCACTGGTGTTGGAACCGGTGTCGGTGTCGGAACGGGCGTTGGTGTTGGAACTGGCACTGGAACTGGTACGGGTGTCGGGACTGGAACTGGTGTTGGCACAGGTGTAGGAACCGGAACAGGCGTTGGCACAGGCACCGGTGTTGGCACAACTACTGGTAGAAAAATGTTCGCCGATCCGGCAATGGCTGCGTCTCCCTTTAATTCCGCGGCAAGCCGTAACACTGCGCCTGACGCCACGGGTCCACTGGTGTAAATCAATTGCCCGTTGATCCAATATTTGACCACTCGGCCATTGGCTGCATTCTCAACACTGAGCCGCATGGTCACTTGAGTGGGGTTTGCGCCTAGATTTCCTTGGCCGCGATAGATCCCGTTTTCACGGACGTCAATCAGACCGTCTTCCCAGGCACCGAAGGAGTATTCAATCATGGCACCGGGAATGGATCCAGTAGTAAGTCCGACTTTTGGCGTATAAGAATTTGTAAGTTTGAATTCTACGTAGCCAGTTGTGGCAATGGATTGCGAACTGATGGCCCAGCCTGTGCACAGCCAGCAATTCGCCTTAGTCAGCGTGTTCCCAGTAGCGATAGCTTCGCTCATGCCGGTCCACACGGTGGGTTGCCCAACAAACTGGGTAGATGTCGGGGTGGGAATGGGCGTGGGTGTGGGCGTCGGAACGGGTGTGGGAACTGGCGTAGGAGTTGGTGTTGGCGTCGGTACTGGTGTTGGTGCTGGCGTTGGTACTGGCGTTGTGTCGGGGAAGAAAATCATTGCAGAACGCACAGCCGCATCCGAGCCTTGCAATTCGGCGGCAAAGCGCAAAGTGGCCGAGGCTTCCAGTGGCTTACTGGTATAGAGTAACTGTCCATTGAAGTAGTAACGGACAACACGGGTATCACCCGATGCTTCGACACTTAACCGCAGTGTAACCAGAGAAGGGTCCGAACCTAATTGGGCTTGCCCTTTGTAAATTCCTTTTTCTCTAATATCCAGCAATCCACCTTCCCAGGCTCCAAACGAATAGTCAATGGGAGTTCCCGCTGCACTGTTGGTGGTTAAGCCAACATGGGGGCTGAATGAATTGGTGAGTTTGAATTCAACATAGCCAATATTACTGATCACCTGGGAACTTCTGCCCCACGCCGTGCAATAGAGACAGTCTTTGCGGCTGATGCTGTTTCCACTAACAATTGCGTCACTGGTGTCCACCCAAACCACAGGCTGGCCGGTGGACGGAACAATCGCTGAAGCAACTGGCGCCGGAACAGGTACCGCTGGCTGCGTTGGAACAGGAATCGTGGGAGCTGGAGTAGGCGCAGGGGGAGTAGACACCGGTGAGGTGCCAGACGGTAAGTAAAGCACGGCTGAACCAATCATGGATCCAGATCCCATCAGTTTTGCCGTCACATATAAAGGTGTTGTGGCGTCTAGAAGCTTGCTGGTATAGATCAATTGGCCGTTGATCAGGTATTTCACAATCCGTCCGCTGCCAGAAGTTTCTACAGAAAGGCGCAGTAAAGTGTTGGCGGGGTTTTGACCTAAATTTCCCTGTCCTTTATAGATGCCTGCCTCGCGGACATCCAGCAGGCCATCTTCCCAGGATCCAAAGGAATAGTCCACCACTGAGCCCGTTGCGTTGCTTTTGGACAGTCCAACATAAGGGCTGAAGGATTTCGTCAAACGGAACTCAACATAACCTGTTTTGGCGATAACCTGTTGGCTGTTACCCCAGGCCGTACATATAAAACAATCAGCACGAAGTAACGTGTTGCCATTCACAATGGCGTTTGAGGTGTTGGTCCAAATGACAGGCTGCGTTGCGGTTTGCGCGCTCAACGGAAATGCGGCTACAGCAGCAAACACAAGGGGCACGATCGCCAATCTAAAACGCGATGCCCGCGGCACGATGTTCCGCAAAACGACATTCCCCAACAATACATTCCCCAACATAAAAGGCCTCCGCAAAATGGGTGAAGAAGTCTTCGCTTGGAACTCTTATCGGTTTGGAACGGCGCAGTATTAAGCAATTTTGCGCTTCGAAATTCCCGATTTGGGTCAACTGCTTATAGATAGAAGTTTTCTTGCTACCCAGTCGGCTGCCCATTGTTTAGTTGCAAACTAAAGAAGCACCTTTCCCATCGATTCGTTTTTCATCCATCATTTCCCGCAGAAAATCAATGGAACGAATCGTTGCTTAGCTTAACTTTTGGAATTGAGTGTATCTACCACCCAAATGGCCTAATATGCGCCTATCCATAGTTTTAGATGTAGTGCCTTAGTACGAAGTCGAGAGGGTACTAATTGAGGTGGTGAGGAGTAAGTAGAACCAAAGGCGGTTTAAGTGAAACCGCCCTGTTGCGGGATTTTGTAGCCCACTCCCACTATGGAAGCGAGAAAGTAAGTAAGGTGGAATCGTTGGCAATGGCTACAAACTGCTTGCCGCCAACTGCGTACGACATGGGCGAACTGCGCATGCTTGCACCGGTCTGGTAATGCCATAGCAATTTACCGGACACTGCATCCAGCGCCAGAAAGTTTCCGTCCTTGGATGCAGCAAAAACCACGCCGCCCGCTGTGGCCAAAACTCCTGCGGCGTGCGAGCCTAAGTGGATTGGGGTGCTCCATTTTATGTCGCCCGTGGCCGGGTCAAGCGCTCGGATGAAACCTTGCTCCCCTTGTTTTTCATCTTCCCGCTGGCCACCGCCGGTGTAAGGCTGGCCGGCCACAGGTTTCTTGATCACGCTGGTGTAAGTGGCGCAGGTTTCCCTTACCGACACATAGAAC
>JAYWBH010000254.1:0-6205 GCA_043781815.1 Bryobacterales bacterium
CGGCTGTGGGATGCGCGCACCGGTGTGTTGCAACGCACGATTCCAATTGAGAAGGGTGATGGTTCAGTTACGCTGCAATCCCAATCTGATCTGCTGGCAACTGTTGGCGGAGACAAGGTGAAAATATGGAATGTGAATGCCACTGGGAATGCTCGTGTGTTCCCCACCGTCGGTCAGCGAACGCGCAGGGTCAGCTTTTCCAAAGATCAGCAACTGACGGCAGGAAGTTCCGCAACCAGCGATACAGGCAGTGAAGAAACGGTGCGCGTGTATGATGCCACTGGCAAGGAACGCTTTGCCGTAGCTGCGGGAATTGGCGGCACCAGCACACTTACGTTTTCGCCCGATGGCAGTATTCTGATTGCCACCAGTTACGACACAAATATTCGCGCTTACAGCGTCCGAAATGGGGAGTTAGTTCGTTTCATTGAAGACGTGCCAGTAGCCACGTTTGCCGCAGAGTTCTCTCCCGATGGAAAAGTGTTTGCCACTGCCGGGGCTGACCGTGTTGTGTATTTGTGGGACGCGAAGACGGGGCGGCTGCAACGCAAATTGCCCGAGCAACCGGAAATGATTTCCTCCCTTGCATTTTCACCGGATAACCGTTTCCTGGTTACCGGCGGATTCAGTGTGATTACCGTAAAAGCTCCAGTGAAAGTGATGATATGGGATTTGGCATCGTCGAAACCGATTCGCACCTTGGACGCACCGCACATGGTCGGTTCCGTGGCTTTCTCTACGGATAGCAGTCTGGCTGCGTCCACCAGTGGTGACGATCAGATTCATATTTGGGGCATCCCCGCTTCGCGCTAATCGCTTTCAAATAGGCCACAATAGAATCAGTCTATGAAGGGCCTTACTGACATCCCTGGCATTCGCGTTGGACATGCTTCCGATTTCGACGCGCTCACTGGTTGCACCGTTATTCTTTGCGAAGAAGGGGCTGTGGCTGGTTGCGATATTGGAGGTGGCGCTTCGGGCACCACTGAATTCGACGTCATGAATCCGCAGCATGTCACTCCTTTTATACACGGCGTAACGTTGGCCGGGGGTTCGGCGTTTGGACTGGAAGCGGTGAGCGGCGTGCGACGATTTTTAGAGCACAAAGGTGTGGGGTTTCCCACTGCTTATGCCAAAATTCCCATTGTGCCAGGGGCTATTCTTTTTGACTTAGGAATTGGTAAGCCGGGCATCCGTCCCACTCGCGAAACCGGGGAATCCGCTGCTGCTGCTGCATCGGATAAAGCTGTGCAGGAAGGCTGTGTAGGTGCAGGAACAGGTGCCACAGTGGGTAAAGCCTATGGCATGGAACGAGCCATGAAAGGCGGGTTGGGCAGCTTCACCATTGAACTGCCCGGTGGCATTTTAGTATCGGCATTGGCTGTAGTGAATGCTTTTGGCGATGTGGTTGACCCCAATACAGGAAAGATTATTGCAGGGTCCCGGATGTCAGCCAAGAGCTTGGAATTTGCCAACTCCGTGAAGGCTTTGCAGGGTGGAATTGAACGTGGGTTTGGCCGCAGCAATACGACGCTATGCGTGGTGGCCACCAATGCCCGCTTGTCCAAAGTGGAAGCAACACAAGTGGCGCGAATGGCCCAAGGCGGATTGTACCGCACGGTGCGTCCGGCACATACAACCTTTGACGGGGACTTAGTTATTGCCTTATCCAGTGGTGCCAAAAAAGCTTCCGTAAATGTTTTAGGAATCACCGCAGCCGATGCGTTGGCTGAAGCTATATTGCGTGGAGTAAAAGAAGCCAAGAGCATGGGCGGCTTGCCTGGTTTGAAGAAGTGAACTTATGAAAATTTCAATATTCCTTTTTGTACCGATGCTGGCTTTGCATGCTGCATCGAACGTTACTCCGTTGGATTCGATCGTTCCATCAGGGAAGGCTCCCGTATCCGACGCAGTGTTTGCGCGACGAGTTTATTTAGATGTGTGGGGCCTGTTGCCAACGCCGGAACAGTTGACGGAGTTTACGCAATCGAAGGTCGCCAACAAGAACGAACGGCTGGTGGATTTGTTATTGGCCAATCGTACCAACTATGCCGAACATTGGATGAGCTTCTGGAACGATCATCTTCGTAATGACGAAGGAGTGGTGTATCACGGTGATCGCAAATACATCACCAAGTGGCTGCGGGCGGCCCTGGAAAAGAATATGCCCTATGATCAGTTTGTCAGGGCGTTGATCAGTCCCACGGCGAAGGACGATCCGGAGGGGTTCATTATTGGGGTGAACTGGCGCGGTACGGTGAACGATAGTGAGCTGCCACCCATGCAGGCTGCCCAAAATACGGCGCAGATATTCTTAGGCGTGAATTTGAAGTGTAATTCCTGCCACGACAGTTTTATCAGCAAATGGAAATTAAAAGACGCCTATGGCATGGCCAGCTTCTTTTCGGAAAAGCCCTTAGACGTGGTGCGTTGCGATGTTCACACCGGCGAATTATCCTCACCAAAGTATTTATTTACAGGCGAGCAATTGGTTAGCCCCTCTGCACCGCTAGCAGATCGACGTGCGGCGCTGGCCAAAATGATTACGGAGAAAGATCAGGATCGGTTGGCCCGGACGTATGTGAATCGAATCTGGAAGCGGCTGTTTGGGCACGGCATTGTTGAACCAGTGGATAACTTAGATGCCAAGGCTTGGAATCCGGAATTGTTGGCGAGTCTGGCCACTGATTTCAAAGCTTCCGGCTTCAATACCCAAGCACTATTGAAGCGAATTCTTACATCGCGAGCCTACCAATTGCCTGCCGTTGAGCCAACAGAGAAATTCCTGTTTGAAGGACCGCTTGCGCGTCGGCTGACTGCTGAACAATTTTCAGACAACGTGGCGGCACTTACCGGAGAATGGCGGTTGAAGCAGAGCGGCAAGAGCGCCGAGTATGTTCGGGAATGGCAAGTGAAATCCACTGCATTGACCCGTGCGTTGGGGCGGCCGATTCGCGATCAGGTAACAACGGATCGGCAGGATGCGGCGACCATGCTGCAGGCGTTGGAGTTGGTGAATGGAACTGTTCTGGCAGAGCAACTGCATTTGGGTGCGCAGCGGATGTTAGGAGTGCGACAACCGCCGGCACAGAACATTTTTGATAGCGGAACCATTGGCGCATCGAAGTTGATCCCGGTGGAATTTGATATTACGGGAGTAGATAAGCTGTGGCTTCTGATGGAAGACTTCGAAAGTTATGATCGGACCAGAGTGCAAGGGCGTTGGGGTGATTTGGTGTTGAGTGGTCCCAACGGCGAACAGAAAATTGAAGATGCCTACGCCCCTTTGCCATCGGAAAAAGTTCTTGATTTGCGTGGCAAGGGATATACAAAGTTGAAGGCGGTGCTTGGTTTCGATGAAGCCAGTAAGGCTAGCGACGTGAATGCGCATGTCCGCTTTTTTGCATTTAAGAGTGAGCCCGATAGAAGCCAACTGGTGAAGGTGGATGGCAAGCTTCCCCTGGAACAAGCCGTGGGGCAAAGCTGGAGTGCATTGGATTCCGGCAAGTTGATTGATCGGGTTTATCAATACGCGTTAAGTCGTAAGCCGAACTCGCGGGAAGCGGCGGTGGCCAAAGGGATAGCCGCGAAGGATGGCCAACCATCGGCAGATGGGCTTGAAGATCTATTGTGGTCGTTATTTATTTCGCCCGAGTTTCAGTTTATTCGTTAAGGGACATGGCATGAACAGAAGAGACTTTTTGAAAAATGCATCGGCGGCAACGTTGTCCGCTTTGGCTGCTGGTAGTTCTCCGCAGTTACTGGGCGCGCCGAAACTGGAAGCCACAGCGGATACGGTAATTCTACTTTGGATGGCCGGTGGCATGGCGCAAACGGAAACGTTCGATCCAAAACGTTACGAACCTTTTGTGACTGGTATGGATCCAAAGCGCGTGTTGAGTACCTTTCCATCCATTCCAACTAAAGTGGATAACATCCGTGTGAGCGAAGGGTTGGAGCAGATTGCCAGTGTGATGGATAAGATGACGCTTCTGCGCACGTATCAGGCAGGTGACCTGGGTCATATTCTTCATTCACGACATCAGTTCCACTGGCATACCGGTTACGCACCACCGTTATCGGTCGCTGCACCACATATGGGCAGTATGATTGCGCGCACGTTGGGCCCCAAGAATCCTGACATCCCGGCGTTCATCGACATTGGTCAGAATTTGGAGATCGGTGCTGAAAGTGATTCTTTGAAAGCGTTTCACACGGCAGGGTTTCTGGGTACCGAGCATGGTCCGTTTTTCATCGCCGATCCAACGGAAGCAGCGCGGGCCGTGCGTCCGCCCAAGCACATCACCAAGGAACGATTTGAGAATCGGTATGAACAGTACAAGCAACTGATGGCAGCAGGCAGTGGGTATCAACAAGAGTCGTTGAAGCGATCTATTGAAAATGCGCACAGGTTGCTTTCGTCCCCTGCGGCCAAGGCTTTTGATTTGTCACTTGAATCTGCGGAAACGGTGGCGAAGTACGATACGGGGCGGTTCGGATTAGGATGCCTGTTGGCACGACGTTTGACAGAAGCGGGCGCGCGGTTCATTGAAGTGACCAGTGAATACATTCCGTTCCGCTACTGGGATTCGCATGAAAATGGGCACGACCGGGCAAAGGTGATGAAGGAAACCATTGACCGTCCAGTTGCGCAATTGATTCGTGATTTGGAGGAGCGGGGCTTACTGAATCGAACCTTGATTGTGTTGGCCAGCGAGTTCGGTCGCGACATGATGACAGAAGGCAAGCCGGAAAAGCCGGTGGAAGATCAGGTGAAAGTTCCAGACCGTTTGATGGAGACAAAGCACTATGGCATGCATCGTCACTTCACGGAAGCAGGCAGCGTTCTGCTGGTTGGCGGCGGCATGAAGCGCGGATATTTATACGGGGCAACGGCGGATGAGCGGCCCTGTCGTGTGGTGGATAAGCCGGTGCGCATTGAAGATCTGCATGCCACCATTTACCGGGCCATGGGCATTCCGGCGAACCAGGGATATCTGGTGGAGAGTCGACCTTTTTATGTAACGAAAGATGGGAAAGGCAAGGCGATCAACGACGTGTTCGCTTAGAAGCAACAAAATTATCCGCAGATGACGCAGATGAGCGCAGATGAAAAACTAAAGAACATTTCGCGCTGTTTTATCTGCGCTCATCTGCGTCATCTGCGGATAGTATGTTTTTTCAGCCGTTTTGCCCCTGCGATAAATAGCAGAATGAATCCGGCTCCAATGGTGCTTGGTTCGGGAACCGTAACTGGATCAAGAAGCACTCCATGAATTTCGCCTCCGATCAATCCGAATCCAACGATTTGGCCTTTATTGTTCACTCCAAGCCCGCTGCGTATGTTCCAGGCAGCGGAAGAGGCTCCGTCCAACAAAGTGTTTAGACCTCGAATTCCGTTCACTGAATCCCATAGGAAAGCGGCGGTAACTCCTCCGGAAGTTTGAGAATCACCAACGACCATCGTGCCCGTGTCATTGATGCCAATGGCGCGGCTTGACGAGCCACCCAATGTGCCTAGATTCTGATAAGGACCCGTTCCAGTCCCAAAGAACGCATTCTGAATGCCGCCACCTAAATCAAACCATCCGATCACGTTGTCATTGTCGTTGATCTTAAAAGCAGTACCGGCGAAGCCCAGGTTCACCATTGCCGTCCCGTTCCAATAGAAGGCACGGTTGCCTGCTGTGGATTCGCTGTAACCGACCGCGTGGCCTGCACCGTTGACGTCATAGGCGTAGCTTTGCGCCCCACCGGGCAGAGTACCCAAGTTCATCATTGGCCCGCCATTCACCCAAATTGCGGCGAGGTTCGAAAAGGTTGAAGTCATCGCCCAGCCGGCAACATCGCCATTGCCGTTCAACCCACGCGCAACAGATTGTTGTCCACCGAACGTTCCCAAGTCCACCATACCGCCGGGATAAGTGGCTCTAACGGCTCTGTAAGCTCCACCTGCTGTTGATCCATATCCGGCGATTTGCCCGGCGTCATTAATTTCATTGCCATCGCCCGCTGTACCGTTTAAAGCGCCCATGTCTTTTAGACCGGTTGACGGTGACCAATAGGTCATATGATAGTCTGCACCAACGAATGCATAGCCGGTTACCTGACCTACGTTATTGATCCAAACTCCTTCGCTGTAATTACCACCGGGCAAAACCCCAAGGTCCGTTGCATGATAGATGGTGGCGGCCGATAGACTTGC
>JAYWBH010000255.1:0-17703 GCA_043781815.1 Bryobacterales bacterium
GCAGGTAGCAGGCAAAACTGACTGCTCTACGAACACTGCAATTTGAAATCCTCCTCCGTTTTCGATACTCTAGAGATAGCCGAACTCCACCCAGGAGGCGGGGGACCCAAGTTTTTGGGGCGCAGCAGGGTTCAACCTTGCAGGGTACTTTCAAGCCCTAGCCCGACAGCTAACCTCGTAGGCCAATTTTGAGAGCAGTCCGTTGGGTGTTTGCGACTGTACTGGAGATATTAAATTGACCAATGAAAACGCGGCGAGGACCACAAAAATTGTGGTTGCCTCTACCGTTATGCTTTCCTTCATTTCTTTTTGGAGAGCTGCTGCAATCGTACTTTGCGATTTAGCATCTTCTTCCTTCTATGCTGGCGGTATCGCCGAAGCGGCAGTGGGGAGATCCGCACCCTGGTTCATTCTGGGCATCATGTTGTTTGGCTGGGCCATCCGCTCCTTCTATCTGGAAAGTTGCAGCATGTTTGTTCGCGGCGGCGTTTATCGTGTGGTGCATGAGGCCATGGGTGGAACACTGGCGAAGTTTTCAGTTTCCGCGCTGATGTTCGATTACGTTCTTACCGGGCCCATTAGCGGAGTGAGCGCGGGCATGTATCTGGCGGGGCTAATCAACGAAGTGGCTGAATTGCTGCACCATCCGGAATGGAAGGTGAGCGCGCAATTGTTTGCCGCAGCTCTGGCAATTGTCATCACCATTTATTTTTGGTGGCAGAACACAATTGGCATGCATGAATCCAGCACCAAGGCTCTGCGGATTATGCAACTTACCACGGTGATGGTGGTGATGTTGATTGTCTGGTCGCTGATTACCTATTTCGTAAAGGGCGCTTATCCAATCACCCTGCCCACTTCGGAAAACATCAAGTTTGGGGATTCGGCATTGGGGTGGCTAAAGAATACTCCGCTGCCCAGCTTTTGGGGAATCGCGGTGATGATTGGTTTAGGCCATTCCCTTTTGGCGATGAGTGGTTTTGAAACGTTGGCCCAGGTGAACCGGGAAATTGCCGCCCCGAAGCATGAAAATTTGAAAAAAGCGGGCACGGTGATTTTTGTCTACAGCATGATTTTCACCTCAATGGTGAGTTTCCTGGCGGTGATGTTTATTCCCGACAAAGAACGTGTGGGGCTTTATGTGGACAACCTGATCAGCGGCATTGCCATGTATTTGTACGGACCACTTTGGGCTCGACTGGGATTTCACGGCTTCGTGGTGTTGGTGGGAACGATTATCCTTGCTGGTGCGGTGAACACGTCCATTGTGGGATCGAATGGGGTGCTGAACCGCGTTGCGGAAGATGGTGTGTTACCGGACTGGTTCCGCAAACCACATGCAAGGTTTGGGACCACGTCGCGAATGATCAATCTGGTGGTTGGAATGCAGTTGTTCACCATTATTATTAGCCGTGGGGACATGGTGCTGCTAAGCGAAGCCTATGCGTTTGGTGTGGTGTGGAGCTTCGCCATGAAGGCGCTCAGTGTTTTGGTGCTGCGCTTCAAACGCCCTGGCTATCGCGAATACAAAGTTGGTTGGAACGTGATTATTGGTGGTCGGGAAATTCCTATTGGTCTTGGGCTGATTTCTATTTTCCTATTCGCTCTTGCACTTACCAATCTGTTTACCAAGGAAATAGCCACTGTCTCTGGGATTATTTTCACGCTGGTGTTCTACACAATTTTCTATTTTTCAGAAAAGTACAATCATAAGAAGAATGCCGGGATACACATGGAGCACGAAAAATTCCAAGTGGAAGAAACGGAATCGGAGCCAACCAACATCAGGCCTGGATGTGTTTTGGTTCCGGCCAGTAATCCCAATCTGCTGGCCCATGTGAACACGGCGATTGAAAAAACAGACGTGACGCGCATGGATGTGGTGGTTTTGGCCGTGAAGTTTTCCAAGGACGAACTGGACACAGACCAGATGTTTAGCGCCGATACGCAGGGCTTGTTCACTTCCGTGGTGACGCTGGCGGAGAAGGCTGGCAAGCATGTGGAGCTGATGGTGGTACAAAGTCCGCATGTGACCTTGGCCATTGTAGAGACCGCTGCCCGCCTGAAAGCCGGTACGGTGGTGATGGGCAGTTCTGGTAAGACGTCCATTGATGAGCAGGCGAAGTACTTTGGTGATCAATGGGAGAAGCTTGCCGAGAAGATGCCCATGTCATTACAAATAGTCGACCGGGAGAGCGGTGAATCTAAGTTCTATAACCTGGGACCGCATCCGCCACGCTTGTGGCCTGAAGATGTGGAATTACTGCATCGCCTATGGTTGAGGATGGCTGGTGAAGGCGATGGCCACAAAGTACATCATCGTGATGTGGTCAGTGTGGCCCTTCGCCGATTGGAAGAAGAGATGGACGGAGGGGTGAAGATCGCACCCCGACTACCGGTTGGTAAGCAGGTCAAATGAAGTTGTTTGACCGGTCTGCGGATCAAAAATAGTGATCTTTTGAAAAGATAGCGAGACCTTTTCCTGAGGCGACAATCCAGCAGTTCCAGTGTCGGAGATGGCGCTAATTATGGCGTCGGACAAAGTGATTTTAAGGTCTTCTTTGAAGAGCCCATTGATGAGGTTTTCAAAGGAGATGGTGACAGAACGAATACGCTGCGTTCTAAAGAACAATCCGAATAAAGAAACCGAACAATTGTCCACGGTGCGGGTTAGGACAACATCTTCAAAGGCGATGCGTCCCGTTGCGCCACCGCTGCCGTTGGTGGTGAGTTTTGCGTTGACTGATGCGGACAATGCGGCAAAGGTAGGAGGGCCTACCGGGGTGCCCGTGCACGACGTTCCGTCAGAAAAGGAAATGGTGGTTCTGGATTGAATTTGTCCTTGGGCAAAGCAGGCGCCGGTGAAGGCGATGGCTGCGACGAATATGGGCAAGTGTTTGAACATGTGGGTTCTCCTTTTTATTTGCGATGCGCTATTTACAGCGCTGTAGACTCGCTTCACCCTATAAGGCGCAGGAAGAAGAAAAAAGGGATCAGATAATTTTCTTGGCTATACTGGACCGATGCGATTGCTGACCATCCGGTTATTTCAAATTGCAGCTATTGGCTTTGGTCTGCCGGGAACCTTGGGCACTCTTTACTTCGGCGGCTTGGCGCTCTACTCGCGTTGGAGCGCTGTTCAGACCTCTGGTGGGCAGAAGGATGCTCAATTTCACTTATTTTGCCTGCAGTCGGACAGCTTCAAGTGTTGGAGCGAAGTGTATCAGGCCTTTGAAAAACCGCTTTCTTGCGGTCACGGCTCGGTAGAATCATTACGTTACCGAGCCGTGACCGCAAGGGAGCGGTTTTTTAACAACAGGGCATTGGGCTCGGATGCCTGTCCCACTATGACTAGGACCAGAATCCGCTGACTGGGGTTCCTTCTACCAGCTTGCGCGGTTGCTTTAAATCATTGAGGATTTCCATGCTTGGATCAATCCCTAGTGCGGAGTAAATGGTGGCGACAAGGTCTGTGGGGTGGACAGGCTTATCGGCTGGTGACGATCCTTGCGCATCACTCTTACCGTAAGCGACTCCACGCTTCACTCCAGCGCCTGCGATCACACCGGTGTAGCAGTAGGGCCAATGATCGCGACCGTCGGGAGAGTTTGTGTTGCCTGATGTGCTGACGCCAAGACGCGGGCTACGTCCAAATTCGCCGATGCAAACCAGCAGAGTGTCCTGGAATAAGCCTCGTTGATCCATGTCTTCGATCAATGCGGAAAGGGCCTTATCGAGCACGGGGCAATGCAAATTCTTGAGTGGCCCAAAGTTTGCAGCGTGGGTGTCCCAAGCAGTTTCTTCAGGATTCCCATTGGCTACTGATGGCCAGTTCACTTGCACGAAACGCGTTCCAGCTTCAATCAATCGGCGCGCGAGCAATGCACTTTGACCAAACGTGGTGCGACCGTAACGATCCCGCACCTGATCAGTTTCCTTATTTAAGTCGAACGCGTCGCGGGCCTTGCCGCTCAACACCAGATCGTAAGCTTTCTCATAATATTCATTCAGAGCAAAAGAACTGACAGCCTTTTCCAGCTCCTTCATGGAGCCATTGATGCCTTTGAGCAATGTGAAGCGATCTTTCAATCGGTCAGCAGTTACTTCGGGACGCAAAGTCAAATCGTCCAGCTTGACCTCTTTGTTAGGATCCTGATAGAGGCGGTAAGGGTCGAATGCTTTGCCTAAAAATCCGGCAGCGCCACCTTTGCCAATCACGTTAGATTCCTGCAGGGGTCGGGGCATTTCAACGAACGGAAGCATGGGGCCTTCCATGGGCAACATCTTAGAAATCTGACAACCCATATGCGGGAAATCACGTGGCGACGGGGGTTCCAACTGGCCCGATGGCGATACTTTATCGGGAGCCCAGCCGGTCATCATCTGATAGATGGCAGCGGTGTGATTAAACAAACCTGCAGGCGTGTAGCTCATGGAGCGGATGAGCGTAATTTTGTCCATCTGCTGAGCCAACATGGGCATGGTCTCGCTGACCTGGATGCCGTCCACTTTGGTGTTGATGGGTTTGAACTCACCGCGGATATTGGAGGGAGCGTCGGGTTTGGGATCCCAAATGTCGATGTGGCTGGGGCCACCTTGAAGGAACAGCATGACCACGTTTTTTGCGCGAGGCTTGTTTTGCCCAGTCTTCGCAGCAGCGCCATAGGCCTGCATCTGCAAGAATTCCGGAAGGCTGAGGCCAAGCATTCCCAAACCGCCGGCACGAAGAAGCTCACGCCGCGAAACACCGTCACAACTTCTTACAGGTCGACCGGGTAGAAAAAGCAAGTTCTTAGCTCCTGCGCACTATTATATGCCTTTCTTTTTCGTTAAAGTGGCCACCTCGGCGGGAGTCAGCGGGCGATGCTGTCCAATTTTCAGATCGCCAATTTGAATTGGACCGATGGCGATTCGCACGAGCTTTAAAACCTTTGCGTCCAGAGCTTCAATCATGCGGCGAACCTGACGATTCCGTCCCTCGGTGATGGTCATTTCCAAGTGTGTGTATTTTTCAGAATCGCGCACACGAGTCACTTGGGCAGGCTTGGTTGGGCCGTCAGATAAAGTGACGCCGCTGCGCAGTTGCTTGATTTGATCGTCACTGAGGTGCTTGGAGGATTTGAGTAAATATGTTTTGGGAACTTTGTAATCGGGATTGGTGACAAGTTCGGCAAACTGGGTGTCGCTGGTGAGAAGGAGTAAGCCGCTGGTTTCCAGGTCAAGGCGGCCAACAGGAACCACGTACTGATCGACATCGCCTAGCAGGTTATAAACGGTGGGACGCCCCTCGGGATCTTTGTAAGTGGTGAGGTAGCCGGTGGGTTTGTACAAGAGCAGATAAATTTTCTTACTCTCTTTGACGGGCTTACCATCCAAGGTGACGGTGTCACGCTCCAGGTCCACCCAATGGTCGGGGGTCTGGATCAGACGCCCATTGACGCGAACCCGCCCTGCGCCAATCCAACTGCGGGCCTCGGTTCGCGATCCCAGGCCGGCTTTGGATAGAACGCGGTCTAATGTTTTGATGGGTCGATGGTCTTCGGTCAATTTGAAAGTACTCCGACTGGTGAGAAGCTATTATGACAAAGGCTGGGTGTTGACTTTGGAGGGCGATATGGTAATATGGGTTTATGAAAACGACTTTGGAGGTGCCCGACATGTTATTCAAGACTGTAAAGTATGCTGTGGCCACTGAAGGGATTTCCATGAAGGAATTTGTGACGCAAGCTATTGAACTACGATTAAAATTCCAACCCGGGACAGCATCTGAAAAACCCTGGATGAAAGCGTTTGGCGGTTTGCCGCAGCTTGAACAGGAAAACCGCAAGGTGAACAAAGTCATTGCGGAAGAGTTCGGTCGCATTGATCCTGAGGATTGGAAGTGATTTTAGACACGAATGCGCTTTCTGCATTCGCCGAGGGTGACCGGGATTTACTAAAAGTATTTGAACACGCCGCTGATCTTTACTTACCTTCCATTGTTTTGGGAGAATACCTTTTCGGCATTCGCCAATCTAAGCAAAGAGCAATATACGAATCTTGGCTTGACACAAGTTTGCGCTTGTTCAAGGGCTTAAACGTGGGCCGGGCAACGGCCAGTGCTTACGCCGATATTCGCAAACAACTGAAGAACGCAGGAACTCCCATTCCAGAAAATGATGTTTGGATTTGTGCGCTGGCGCAAGAGCATAGCATGCCTGTCATCAGTAGGGACAAGCATCTTCAATTGGTGATTAGCATCAAGGTTCTAAAGTGGTAACCGCTTACACCAGTATTTTTTGAATCAACTCTCCGTGCACATCGGTCAATCGGAAGTAGCGTCCTTGAAACTTGTAGGTAAGCTTCTTGTGATCCACGCCCAAAAGGTGCAACAAGGTTGCCTGCAAATCATGAACATGGGCTGGGTCGGCAGTGATGTTGTAACTGTAATCGTCAGTCTCACCCAATGTGAAACCTTTCTTCACGCCCGCACCAGCCATCCAAATTGAAAAGTTGCGTGGGTGGTGGTCCCGACCATAATTCGTTTCCGTCAGACGACCCTGGCTGTAAACAGTACGTCCAAATTCTCCAGCCCAGACCACCAGCGTATCGTCCAGCAAGCCACGCTGCTTCAGGTCCATTACTAAACCGGCAGAAGCCTGGTCGGTACCTTTGCATTGCAGGGCGATGTCTCGTGGAAGGTTGTTATGCTGATCCCATCCACGATGATAAATCTGTATGAAGCGCACGTCGCGTTCGGCCAGGCGTCTGGCTAAAAGACAGTTGGCGGCATAGGTTCCGGGCTTGCGGGCATCGTCGCCGTATAGCTCAAAAGTGGACGCTGGTTCCTTCGATAGATCCATTAACTCGGGAACCGACGTTTGCATGCGGTAGGCCATTTCGGACTGGGCAATGCGTGTTTCAATTTCCGGATCGCCGTAAGCATCGAGGCGCATTTGATTCAGCTTCTGCACGCTATCGAGCATGCTGCGGCGAGTGCTTTTGGCCATACCGGGAGGGTCACTGAGGAACAATACGGGATCGCCACTGGAACGGAACTTCACACCTTGAAAATTGGAGGGCAGAAATCCGCTGGACCACAGTCTGGAAAACAGCGGTTGATCGTTTGCGGGGGTATTTGATTGCGAGACCAAGACGACAAATCCGGGAAGGTTTTGATTCTCGCTTCCAAGACCGTAGCTTACCCAGGCACCAATGCTGGGGCGTCCTGGCTGCTGACTTCCGGTTTGAATGAAGGTGATGGCTGGGTCGTGATTGATGGCCTCAGTGTGCATCGACTTGATGATGGTGATCTCATCAACAATCTTTGCTGTGTGTGGCAGCAGTTCACTAATCCAAGTGCCGCTCTTGCCATGCTGCGCAAATTTGAAAATAGTGGAGGCGACGGGAAACGAAGTCTGGCCTGAGGTCATGCCGGTGATCCGTTGTCCGTTACGAATGGAATCGGGCAATTCTGAGTTGTGGAATTTTTTCAACTGCGGCTTATAGTCGAATAGATCCAACTGGGAAGGGGCACCGGATTGATGCAGAAAGATAACGCGCTTGGCTTTGGCGGGAAAATGCGGAAGTCCATTCATTCCTCCTGTTTTCTGATTGCGATCAGTGGATGCGGCTCTGGCGTCGACGCCCAAAACGGACGCCAATGCTGCGGTTCCAATGCCGGTTGAGGACAGGCCGAAGAGTCGGCGTCGAGTCATGGCGATGCTTTTCGCATATTCAAAATCGTAGTGATTCATACTTATTCCTTGGTGATCACTTCGTCTAGGTTCAACAGGGTGCTGGCAAGTGTGGTCCAGCCGGCGAGTTCGGACTTGTTGAGCGCAGGGTCTATCGGCGATTCCCCGACTGACAACAGTTCGCCTGCCGCTTTGGTGTTCCCTGCATAGAGAGAGGTTTGTTCCTTCACCAGCAACGTCAGAACCGCCAATTCTTTAGGCTGAGGCTTGCGTCCTGTAGCCAACTCAAACCCATAGCGGATACGGGAAGCAGTGTCTTTACCGCCCTCTTTCAACATGCGCTCAGCTAGCAGCCGGGCGGCTTCCAGGTAAGTAGGATCGTTCCAAAGTACCAATGCCTGCAGTGGCGTGTTGGTAACCGCTCTGCGAGCAATGCACTTTTCCCGATCAGGCGCGTCGAACGTGGATAGCGATGCCGGGGGAGCCGTGCGCTTCCAAAACGTATACATACTGCGGCGGTATAAATCGCTGCCGTGACTTTGTTTATACGTCTGCGCAGAATAGACTCCACCGTAAGAAAGTTCTTCCCAAACTCCGGGAGGCTGATAGGGAAAAACGCTTTTGCCGCCAACTGATGAATTGAGCAGCCCACTAACGAACAGGGCATTGTCGCGCACCGTTTCGGCGGGCAATCGGAAACGAGGCCCACGGGCTAATAGGCGATTTTCAGGATCGAGTTCACGCAGGGAAGCCGTTGTTTGGGAAGACTGCTGATAGGTGGCGCTGTTCACAATCAACCGCTGCATGGCTTTGACATCCCACCCAGAGCGCACGAATTCAGTGGCTAGATAATCGAGTAATTCCTGGTGTGATGGTGGCTCGCCTTGAGACCCGAAGTCTTCCGCTGTTTTCACCAGGCCGATGCCAAAGTAGTTCTGCCAATAGCGATTCACGGCCACTCGCGCCGTCAACGGATGATTGGGATTCACCAGCCAGCGCGCCAATCCATAACGATTCTTGGGCAGACCGGATTCAATGGGTTCCAGCATGGCTGGTGAATTAGCCATCACCTGTTCGCCTTTCGTTGCATAGTCCCCACGGGCCAGAATAAATGTGTCCCTGGGCTTTTCCATGTCGGCCATCACCATTACAGAAGGGACGGTCAGTTCCAGCCGATCGCGCTGAGCTTTCAATTCCTTGAGGTCTACATAAATTTTGCGTTGTTCAACGGGGGCTTCTTTGGATAGAAAATAATCCTTGAGCCTCGCCGACTGATCTTTATTTCGTTTGGTTGTGGCATTGAACAACATCCAGCGTAAGGGTTCCGATGTTGTCAGTTCCTCTGCCAGTTGTTGCGATGCGGACTTGCTGTAAATTCGCAAATCGTCGAGCTGTCCAAAGAGTCCACCCACTCCACCTTGAATCTGAATCGCAGCATTGGTTCCGGTGGAATCCACGCCAGCATCACCGCTGACATCGAAACTTTCTGCCTTGCCGTTTAAGAAAATATTCAAGCCTGTGGCGCTGCCGCTGCCTTCGCTGGCAATGGTGATGTGCGTCCATTCACTTTGGGCGATGCGTGTTTTCGTTAGCAATACCACAGATTTTTCAGCGCTAGCAGAAAACTGCATACGCACATTTCCAACCAGCTTCAATCCGGGGATAGCTTCGGGTTCTTCCCAAGTGATGCTCCAACCGCGACCGGTTTTATCCATCTGAGCCAGAAAGGTCATCTTTCTATCGCCGGTGGGTTTCACCCAAAATGCGAGAGTGAAGGGCTTGCGCAGGTCGATTTCAGGCGTTCCCGGCAAGTCTACCCGAGTCTGCTGGCCACCGAAGGAAGCGGCTCTACCGACAATGCCATCGCCATAGGTAACCTCGCCTTCAATCGCTCTACCATGACGATATCCACCAGCCACATCGGCCAGGCTATCGTCCAGTTCGTAATGGGCAATCAAACCTTGACGGGCGTTCGTTGGAAATTTCGCCAGGCCGGTTTTTTCCCAGGCCATCTGCATTTTAGCCACTTCTTTTTCTGGAAGAAGTTTTTCTTTGGCCGGGATGACGGTGCCCAACTCATCCAGCATCTGCTTTTCAGGACTGGGCAACAGCATCATCGGTTCGGCATTGCCTTTGCGACCATCCAAGCCTTTCTCTGCAAGTGTGTTGAAGAAGGCGGCCATTTGGTAATAATCTTTTTGCCGCATGGGATCGTATTTGTGGTCATGGCATTTGGCACATCCCATGGTCAATCCCATCCAGACTACGGAAGTTGTTTCTACGCGATCGGCCACATACTCCGCCTGATACTCTTCAGGAATCGCGCCGCCTTCAAAATTAATCATGTGGTTGCGGTTGAACCCTGTAGCTGTCTTTGAGGCGACGCTGGAGCCAGGCATCAAATCACCAGCCAATTGCTCCACAGTGAATTGATCGAACGGCTTATTTTCGTTGAACGATTGAATCACCCAATCGCGCCAGGGGGACATGTCGCGATGGCTGTCAATGTGGTAGCCATGGGTATCGGCGTATCTTGCTAAATCCAGCCAGCTCATGGCCATCTTTTCCCCGTAGCGTTGGGATGCCAGAAGTCGGTCTACCTGCTTCTGATAAGCGGTAGCGGATTTGTCAGCTACGAATGTGGCAATCTCTGCGGGAGTTGGTGGCAAGCCGGTTAAATCGAAACTCAAACGTCGTAAAAGGGTGGGTCGGTCCGCAGTAGGGGACATTTTAAGACCCTCTTTTTCAAGCCGCGCAACTATGAAATTGTCCACCGCGTTGCTGATTTTCACCTTGGTGGTGACGTCGGGAATTATCGGTGGCTTAGGAGCTTCAAATGCCCAGTGCGAAGTCCAGGGAGCCCCACCATCAATCCATTGCTTAACCAAGGCCACTTGGTGTTCATTCAAGGGTGAGCCAGCACTGGCCGGGGGCATTCGCAATGCGGCCTTCTGATGGGAAATTCGTTCCATCAGCTTGCTGCCGGCACTGTTGCCAGGGACAATCACTGCGCCGTTTTTACGCTCACCAAAAGCCCCGTCACGAGTGTCCAGACGCAGCCCTGCCATGCGCTTTTTTTCATCCGGTCCATGACAGCTAAAACACTTGTCTGAAAGGATCGGACGAATGTCACGACTGAAATCAAGTTTCGCGGGTGCGGCGATTGCGAGAGCTGGAACAAGCCAGCAAACCAATAATTTGCTCATAAAAAGAATCTATACGAATTCTATCTGATTCTTAATGGCGTTGAGTGATTAGCCTGCTGCCGCCAGTTCCGGAGCTTCTAACAATTTAGATGACGCAGGTCGCCAAACCATCTGACTTTCCTCGGCAGCATCCACACCATTAATCGTTATGGAATATTTGCCGGAGTCGGTACGCACAATGTGGCCTTGTCCCTTCAAGTACCAAAGTGTGAACTCCAAATGTTCCCGAGGTACGCCTAGCAGTTCTTCCAGATCTTGAATGCTCAACGCAGCAGATTCCGATTCGTTCAAACGCTTTGTATAAAGCGCACCCAGAGCACCAGCTCGCTTCCGCTTTTCATCACCCACTCCATTAGACGCCGTACTTTGATCGAAGATTTTCCAACGGCGCGTCCGATGAAATTGGGTGGCAATGTCATAAGCAGCCCGTTGTTCGGGATCGCTCAGAACTCGGTATGCGTCGGTAATTACGCGAAAGCGCTTGGGGTTGCCCGACTCTTTATTATCCGGATGGTAGCGTTGCGCCAATAACCGGTAGACTCTTTGAATGGTTTCCTGATCAGCCTTCATATGCAGTTGCAGTAGTTCATAGTGGTCTTCAATCGACTCCCAATCGGCTTCCTTCGTTTCTACTGTTTTGTCTTCTTCAATCGACTCTTTTACTTCAGGCTTTTTGGCCTCAACCGGATTACCGATGAACAATAGTCCCGTTCTGAAGCGGCCGCTTTGCGTCTGTCTGCACCAGGCCACTGAAGCACGCTGCCGTTGTGCCCCGGTGCCCCAATCCCCAATCAATAGGACTTCCAAATTCAAGGCCAGGTTGGTATCGGAAACAATCCCTATGCCACTGCCCCCCGAATCAAATACTTCAACTGGCAGGCTTTGGTGGGAACCATCCCCCTTGGCAAACTGCAGTTGCAATTGACCGGATACTTGCCGGTCTCTTTCTCTAACACGCCGTTCAGTGGATATTTCGTCAGCAAGGATCACTCTTCACTTTTCGACTCGAATTGGCTTCTCCCTATAAGGAACTTCCTCGAAATCACTCAGGAAAACCTACTTGTCTGTGCTCAATGGAATCACTTACATTCTTCGCCGATCAAAACAGGTTCACCCAATAACCGGAGTCCTATCCGGTATCGTCCACTCTTAGTAGGACGGCACCATCTGACCGAAGATCTCTGTTGCACAAGTGCGCCGTCCCACTTCATGCAGATGGTCACTTCCGAATGTTGATGCAAAGGTTCGGCTGTATTGACGCCCAAACCATGCGCATCCACGTTCACCAGCAGGGCGACCATGGTTCTATATACACCCGATCCATCAGAATATTGAATGGCCAAGCTGGTGGAATCCATTCGCAAGCGGCCTGCATCGCGCTTTTCGTGAATCGTACCCTGAATGGCTAATGACGTGAACATGCTAACACTCAACTCGACTCAGACTGAAAAATCTTTCTAAGAAAAATCTCCAGTTGAAGACTTTGATTCACCTAAGCTTGCGTAGTCCATCAGGGCATGGGGAAGTTTTTGCGCTACCATTTCTATTCAGCAAAAGGAGTTCGGATTGTCAGCACATAGCCTTGAAGGAAAGACGGCACTGGTCACTGGTGGTGGTAGAGGAATCGGGAAAGCGATTGCCTATCGGTTGGCAGAAGCGGGGGCTAACGTTGTGATCGCCAGCCGCAAATTGGAAAACCTGGAAAGCACTGCTCATGAATTTCGCGATCTGCCTGGGAAGACCGCGCCGTTCGCTTGCCATGTAGGCCGTAAGAGTGATTTGGAAGGGTTGGTTACCTATACGGAAAAACTGTTCGGGCCGGTGGACATTCTGGTGAATAATTCGGCGACGAACATTGGACAAGGTCCGGCGCTTGAAGTAAGTGACGAAGCCATTTTGAAGACTCTGGAAATTAACGTTTTGGCGGCTCACCGCTTGATCAAGTTGACGGTTCCAAAAATGATGGAACGTAAGAATGGATCTGTGATCAATGTGGCATCCATCGCTGGTTTACGACCGCAACCACATGGCTTGGTTTATTCGTTCACCAAGGCCGGACTGATTATGATGACCCGTGTTTGGGCCATTGAATTTGGTCCTTTCAATGTGCGCGTGAATGCCATTTGCCCAGGCTTGATTGAAACCGAATTCAGTTCTTTCTTTTGGCAGGATGAAAAGCACATGGCAGCTCTACGCACTTCGCAGCCCATCCCCAGGACCGGCAAACCCGATGAGATTGGTGGCATCGCATTGTTCCTCGCTGGACCGGATTCTACTTTTGTCACTGGCCAGACCTTTGTCATTGATGGTGGAGCTACGGCCAAGTGATGGACAGTTTTGAACAGTTCCTGAAAATCAGGATTGTGAAAAAGCACGAAGATGGGGTGACTATCTCTTTACCTTTACGCCAGGAATTCATGAATAACGCTGGGGTGCTGCATGGGGGGATTATTGCGACGTTAGCGGATGAAGCAGTTGGCTTCGCCGTTGATTTTCACTTCAAGCGCAAGCAGCGAATTACAACGACCGAGCTGAAAGTAAATTACCTGTTACCAGTTGAGGGAAAGCGGCTTTCGGCACGTTGTTATCTGGTGCGAGTGGGCCGACATTTGTGTGTCGGTCGTGTGGATTTGATGGACGATAGGAAACGCTTAGTAGCCATTGCGACGGCAACTTACATGCTGTTGGGGCCTGCAATTTAGAATGGAAGCGGACGGGCATTCAGCCAAATGTCACCCAGATTGTGCTATCAGCGTGCATCAGCGTCCATCAGCGGCAGATTAATGGCCGCTGATGGGCGCCGATGAACGCTGATAACAAAACTAAGTGGCATTGGGCAGGGAGGCCTATCCCATATGGCTAGCTGAGAATTTCCGTCACCACGCGGCCATATACATCGGTCAATCGAAAGTCGCGACCAGCGTAGCGATAGGTCAACTTATCGTGATGCAATCCCATCAAATGCAGCATAGTCGCATGCAGATCGTGCATGTGGACTTTATCCGCTACAGCAGCGCCTGACAGTGGATCACACGCGCCATAGCGCATTCCACCTTTCACTCCGCCGCCAGCCAGCCACATGCTGAAACCTCGGGAATTATGTTGCCGACCGTCGCCATTTTGGCCAGTCGGTGTGCGTCCAAATTCACCGCCCCATACGATCAGCGTATCGTCCCACAATCCCCGTTGCTTCAAATCTGTAAACAATGCCGCAATCGGTTGATCAATGGCTTTGGTATTGTTGGCCATGCGTTGCGTCAGGTTGTTGTGATGATCCCAACCATCGTTGCCCAACTCAATAAAGCGAACGCCAGATTCAGCCAAACGGCGGGCCAGTAGACATTGCGTACCAAAGGTTTTGGTGGACGCATCGTTCAAACCGTACATCTCTTTAGTGGCATCGGTTTCCTTTTCGATCCCAATAATGCCCGGCACAGAACTCTGCATCCGGAAGGCCAGTTCATAGGATTGAATGACGCCTTCCAGTTCCCCATCCACCTTGGCCTTGTCCTTGTACTCGCGATTCAGCGTTTGCAGAAAGTCCAATTGCTTGCGCTGGTCGACGGCATTCATCTGCGGATTTTTGATGTTGGGAACCATGTCGTCGCCGACAGTAACTGGTGTGCCCTGAAATGGTGCGGGAAGAAATGCGGACCCGTAATTCTGTGCTCCTCCCGTATTGGGAGGGTTGATGGTGATGAAGCCGGGCATGTTCTGATTTTCCGTCCCCAACCCATAGACGGTCCAGGATCCCATGGATGGACGAACGAAGGTGAAACTGCCAGTATGCAGAAAAAGGCTCGCCTGCGGGTGTGCGGCGCTATCGGTGTACATGCCGTTGAGTATGCAAAGGGAATCGGCATGCTTCGCTAAATGGGGAAAGCGATCCGAAATTTGTAGCCCACTTTGGCCGCGCGGTTCAAACTTATAGCGCGGGGCCATCAGCTTTCCATTGCGCTTGCCGGGGCCACCAGTTGGATCAACCGACGTTTCTTTATCACCGGCTTTTTCCAGTTCAGGGCTGTAGTCAAACGTTTCCCACTGGCTGGGTGCTCCGGCCATATACAGAAAAATAACGCGTTTTACTTTTGCTGGAAAGTGAGGTGCCCGCGCCGCTAGAGGATTGGTGTACGTTGTCCCCGCGTTGAGCATGCCCCCAAGAGCCAAAAACCCGAAGCCGCACGAAGTGCCGCGCAGCATTTCACGACGAGTGGGTTGGTAAATCTGATTCGTTTCGTTCATACGGATTCTCCTATGTTCGATTCAAAAACTCAGCACTGGCAAACAATGCCTGATACAACCTTGCCCAGGACTCTTGTTCTTTTTTAGCAGCACTCGCCTCTTCTGCTGAGCTCCGCACATAGCCTAAAGATTGCTTCAATTCAACGCTTGTCGGCATTCGTCCATAGACCTGTTCAAAAGCAAATTCGACTCGTTTGCTATCCTCCAAATGCTTTTCCAGCAAATGCTTTGCCGCACCTTGAGCCTGTTCCAAAACGAAGGGATTGTTCATCAGGTACAGAGCTTGAGGAGCAACCGTAGTGACGTCACGCAAGCCTTTGGTCTCACTCGGTTCAGGAAAATCGAAGGCCTGAAATACTGACGGAATAAAGCCCCGCAGAATGGGCAAGTAGACACTACGATACGTGGCGCTGTTTTCATAACGGCTGACCACTTTGCCGAACCGCATATTGATTGGAGCCTGCTTGGGAAGCCGTGAAACCGGCGTTTCTTTGGGTGGCGTCAACGTCAGGTTCCCGGAAATCATCAGCATGGAATCACGAACCGCTTCGGCTTCCAACCGTTTGCGACTCATGCGCCAGTTAGCAGCATTATCAGGATCTTTATTGAAGTTCGCCTCATTGTAATCGGCACCCAATTGATAGGTTCTGCTAAGCATAATTTCGCGAAGCGTCTTCTTTACAGACCAGCCGTTATCCATGAAACGGGCAGCCACAAAATCCAGCAACTTCTGATTTGCAGGCATTTCGCCCATCTTTCCGAAGTTGTCCACCGTGCGCACAATGCCGCGACCAAACAGTTGGTACCACATGCGATTGGCCATTACACGCGATGGCAAAGGATTCTGTTTGTTGGTCAACCATTCGGCAAGTTGCAGTCTGCCGCTTTGCCCATCGCCGATTTCCGGAACAATCATCCCATCGGGCGTAGCTACTTCCACAAATCCGCGATGCACTTCTGGACCCAGCTTATGCGGGTCGCCACGCAGATTCACTTTGCAGCTCACCATGGTTTTGGCGTCCATTGCGCCCATGGCAAACACAGCTCCTCTGGGGAGTTTGTCCAGTTGATTTTCAATCCCACGAATTTCCAGAAAAGTGGCTTGCACCTTGTCAATAGCCTGCCGACGCTGAAATTGAAGCAGCCGACTTTCCGCATCAGACTTTTTCGCAAGCAGCTCGGTCCGCGCGGCAACTTGCTCCGGCGTCGGCTGAATGGTGACCTCCTCAGGAAGGGTAATCAGCCGCTCTTCCTGAAAGTAACTGACACGATTTTTAGGGCGTCGTTCCAGCCCTGTCTTCAATTCAGTAGAACGGAAAATTCCGGCCATCGCGTAATAGTTTGTAGTGGGAATGGGATCGAATTTATGATCGTGGCAACGTGCGCAGCCCACCGTCAAACCCATCACCGACCGGGTCAAAACGTTGATCTGCTCATCGGCAACGTCCATTGCATATTGGGCCGCATCCTGCTCATTCAGGTCGTGTGCGCCTAACGCCAGGAAGCCCGTGGCCACAATGCGATCTTTCCTTTCAGCCTCTGTTGCGGAAGGCATCAGATCCCCGGCAATCTGCTCTTGCAAGAACACGTCGTACGGCTTGTCCTGATTGAATGCCTGAATTACGTAGTCGCGATACTTGTAGGCGTAGGGGAAAAGGTAATTTCGAGTGCGCCCGTTGGATTCAGCAAATCGGGCCACATCCAGCCAATGCCGACCCCAACGTTCGCCGTAACGGGGGCTGGCCAACAGTCGGTCGACAACTTTTTCAAAGGCCTTCGGATTACGATCCGCAACGAACGCTTCCACTTCATCCGTAGTTGGGGGAAGTCCGGTGAGGTCAAAGGTAGTCCGGCGAATCAGGGTACGCCTATCGGCATCGGCAACTGGTGTCAGCCCTTTGGCTTTGTAATTTTCAAAAACAATACGGTCAATATCTGTTTTAGCCCAGGCGTTCTTGCTGGTGGGCACCGTCGGCTTCTTCACTGGTTGAAACGCCCAGAACTCCCGACCTTTTTTTACATCAATGGTAGAAACTTTCCATTCCACTTTTTCTGCTTCACGAGGATCTGGCGCACCCATGGCAATCCACTTTTCAAAGTTGCTGACCACTTCATTGGATAGCTGGCCGCCGGGAGGCATTTTCGGACCTTCGTAGCGCAGAGCCTTCAGAATCAGGCTTGCTGCAGGCCGATTGGGAACCACTGCGGCACCGGATTGGCCACCGGTACGAATGGCGTCACGAGTGTCCAAACGGAAGCCGCCCATCGCCGCTTTGGCTTCAGAAGAGTGGCAGCCGTAACACCGTTGCGAAAGAACTGGGCGAATTTTTGCTTCGAAAAAGTCCAGAAATTCGCGGCTCATGGAAGGTTCTGGTGACTTCACATCCGCCGCAGTGGCGCTGACAAGGGCCAGGAAACTCAACGAAAGTACTTTCAAAAGCATATATTTACGTCCAGCGAACCAATAGCGTACCAGATTTTATGTGCACTTCTTAATCTTTGCAACCACTATGGTGAACCCGTGGGTCTGAGGAAAGTTGCACAAACTAATTTCAGCGCGTTCCATTCGGGAATTCCAA
>JAYWBH010000256.1:0-1948 GCA_043781815.1 Bryobacterales bacterium
AGCACTCCCAAATTTGATGCGATCATCCTGCCGTCTCTTATAATAAAAGTATCCCCTTGGAAGAATCTATTGTCATTCGTGGTGCGAAGGTTCACAACCTTAAAAACCTGTCGCTTTCGCTGCCGCACAACAAACTTACCGTGATCACCGGCGTTTCCGGATCTGGAAAATCGTCTTTGGTGTTTGATACTATCTATGCCGAAGGCCAGCGTCGCTATGTGGAATCGCTTTCCGCCTATGCTCGTCAATTTTTGGATCGCATGGAAAAGCCCGCTGTCGATGAGATTACGGGGATTGCTCCGCCCATCGCCATTCGTCAGAAAAACACCACTCGTAATCCACGTTCGACAGTGGCCACCTCTACCGAAATTTACGACTTTTTGCGACTGCTGTACGCCCGCGCTGGACGCACCTTTTGTCCGCAATGTGGAAACCGCGTCCTGAAAGATACTGTTGATCAAATTGCAGCAGTAATGTTGCAGCAGGCGGAAGGGTCGCGATGGTATGCGCTGTTTCCGGTGGGCGCACATCCTGACCAAGCCATCATGCGGGAACACTTGATGGGCCTGCGCGCGCGGGGATTTAATCGTCTGTTTCAAAACGGCAAAACCTTCGAATTTTCAGCTCCGGAATCGCTACTGGAAATCAATTTCGATATCCCTTTGTTCATCCTTGTGGATCGTCTGGCTATTCGTCCTGATCTGCATTCCCGTCTGGTGGATACAGTTGAAATCTGCTACCGCGAATCTGGAGAAATCATTTTTGAGCAAGCCGGTGTACCTGAACCGGGTCAACTGAAATTCAGCGAAAAGTTTTCCTGCAAAGCCTGCAACATCCCACTGGCCGAACCTGAACCGCGCATGTTCAGCTTCAACAGTCCTTTTGGTGCCTGTGCACGCTGTCAGGGATTTGGAAATGTGGTTGATTACGACATGGATCTAATCATTCCCGACACCAGCCTTTCCATCAACTCTGGGGCCATCGCCCCTTGGGCCAGAGACGCCTACCGGTCCTGGCTGCGCGAATTCAAAGCCAGCCATACTGGCAAGGTTCGCCTATTTGTCCCCTACTCAGAATTGAACCCGACTGAAAAGAAAATTACTCAGGAATATATTATTAAAACTTTTTTCCCAGCGGTTGAGGCGAAGAAGTATAAGGTTCATGTGCGGGTGTTCCTTAGCCGCTACCGTGGCTATGCTGAGTGCGGCGATTGCCGAGGTTCGCGCCTGCGCAAAGACGCTTTGAACGTGCGCGTAGGCAGCTTTAATCTGGCAGACCTGGTGAAGATGAACATTGCGGAATCATTCGAGTTCTTCCGCTCTTTGGAACTGAGTCCAGAAGAAACTAAAATCGCCGGGAAGATTCTGGTTGAGATCAATCAGCGGCTGCAATTCCTGAATGATGTGGGCCTGGAGTATCTGACGTTAGACCGTCTTTCGGCGACGTTATCGGGTGGTGAAGCGCAGCGCATTACACTGGCAACCTGTTTAGGATCGAAGCTGGTGGGTGCAGTTTATGTGTTGGATGAACCGTCCATTGGACTGCATAGCCGGGACACCGGACGGCTGATTAAGATCCTGGAAAACTTGCGCGAATTGGGCAATACGATTTTAGTGGTGGAGCATGATCCGGACGTGATGCGCTCTGCCGATCACATTGTGGACATGGGCCCAGGTGCGGGGGAAAGTGGCGGCAACGTGATGTTTGAAGGATCGTTAAAGCAGTTGCTTTCGCCTAAAAATACTTCTCTTACCGGACGCTATCTGCGTGGCGAACTGGTGACCATGCAACGCGGACCGAAGCGGGAAGTGAACAGTAATCGGGTCATAAAGTTTTTGGGGGCACGGGCCAATAATTTAAAGAACATTGACGTGGGCATTCCATTGGACATGATGGTGTGCGTGACGGGCGTATCGGGATCGGGCAAATCCAGCCTGGTGCATGATGT
>JAYWBH010000257.1:0-17654 GCA_043781815.1 Bryobacterales bacterium
GAATCCTATTTGAAGGGCATTGGCGATCTGTTTGAAAAATACAAATTGGATGGATATCAGGTATCGTTGGCGGAAGTGAAAAAGCAGGTTGCTGCTTACAATGAATTTGTTCGTAAGGAAATTCTGCCACGCAGCCGTGAGGATTTCCGTTTGCCACCAGAGCTCTATCGCATTGCACTTGATTCCTACGGTGTAGATATCCCGGCGGATCAGTTGGCGGCAAAGGCGCGGGCGGCGTTCATTGATTTGCAAAAGCAGATGAACGAAGTGGCGGCAAGGGTGGCCAAGCAGCGTGGTTGGGCGGCTTCGGACTATCGGGCGGTGATTCGTGAATTGAAGAAAGATCAAATTACCGGGGACGCGATTCTACCCCATTACCTGCAGCGCCTGAAACAAGTGGAAGAAATTGTGAGGCGGGAAAACATTGTCACCTTACCCACGCGCGATGCCCGGATTCGTTTGGCTAGCCCCGCAGAATCGGCTGCGCAACCGGCACCAAATATGAGGCCTCCACGAATGATTGGCAATACGGGAGAGATGGGTGAATTCGTACTGCCGCTGGTGGTTCCAACGAAGGATGGAAAAGGATTGGCATCCGATGATTTCACTTATGGCGCAATTTCCTGGTCACTGACGGTACATGAACTGCGGCCTGGCCATGAAATGCAGTTCGCCAAAATGATTGAAAACGGAGTGTCCACGGCACGGGCGGTGTTCGCATTTAATTCGGCGAACGTGGAAGGTTGGGGACTTTATACAGAAGCGGTCATGCTGCCATATCTTCCTGACGAAGGCAAACTATGTTCCTTGCTGATGCGGCTGATGCGCGCTGCCAGAGCCTATCTTGATCCTGAATTGCAGAGTGGAAAAACTTCTTATGAAGAAGCCCGACGCGTGCTGCGTGAAGATTGCGTGCTTTCTGAGGCGATGACCAAGCAGGAACTGGATCGCTACACATTTCGTTCACCGGGCCAAGCGACGTCGTACTTTTATGGATACTCCCGATTGATGGAAATCCGCACGGAACTGGAGAAGAAACTTGGTCCTAAGTTCGACGTGAAGCGCTTTCACGATTTCATTCTGGAGCAAGGCCTGCTGCCTCCGGGGCTGCTGCGTAAGGCACTGTTTGCTGAATTTGACATCGCCAAATTAGACAATAAGTGACTAGCCGCAACAATGCCAGTCGAATTCTGATTGCGGACGACCAGCCGGACGTCCTGGAAGCCTTGCGTCTTTTGTTGAAGGCGGAAGGCTTCCAGATTGACTCAGTGACTTCTCCACAGGAGTTGCTTCCAGCGCTGGAGCGCAAGGAATACGACGTCGTGTTGATGGACTTGAACTACACGCGGGACACCACTTCCGGCAAGGAGGGTTTGGATCTTTTGGCGGCAATTCAAGAATCGGATCCAATGTTGCCAGTGGTTGTGATGACCGCTTGGGGCAGCGTGGAATTGGCAGTTGAAGCCATGCGGCGCGGTGCAAGGGACTTCATTCAAAAGCCTTGGGACAATGCCCGATTGGTGGCCATTGTTCGGACGCAAGAAGAATTGAGCACAGCATTGCGACATGGACGGCGATTGGAGGCAGAAAATCAATTGCTGCGCGCGGAAGGGCGGCCGTTGATGATCGCCGAAGCTCCGTCCATGCGACCGGTGCTGGAGATGCTGGCGCGAGTAGGCCCATCCGATGCTAATGTGCTGATTACGGGAGAACCGGGTACGGGCAAGGAAGTGATTGCGCGAACACTGCACACGCTATCGAACCGATCGCAGAAGCCGATGATCACGGTCAACGCCGGTGGGCTTGCTGAGGGTGTTTTTGAAAGCGAATTATTTGGCCATGTGAAGGGTGCCTACACCGACGCGAAGATTGACCGAGTGGGTCGATTTGAATTGGCTGACGATGGCACACTGTTTCTGGATGAGATCGCCAACGTTCCTTTTAACCTGCAATCGAAACTGTTGCGGGTTCTTGAAACTGGCGAGATGGAACGCGTGGGGTCGTCGAAAACGCAGCGGGTGGACGTGCGGGTAATATCGGCCACCAATGCAAACCTGAATTTGGAGGCCGAGGAAAATCGCTTTCGTCAGGATCTACTGTTTCGTTTGAATACGATTGAAATTCATCTGCCGCCGTTGCGGGAGCGTCGTGAAGATATTCCGTTGCTGGCGGCTCACTTTTTAAGAGCGCATGCAGCGAGGTATCGGAAGCAGGTTGTGGGGTTCGACACTGTGGCGATGAAGCAGATGCAGGAAAATTCCTGGCGTGGAAATGTGCGGGAGTTGAACCACGTGGTGGAGCGTGCCGTGCTGATGTCCACTGACCATCTGATTCGAGTTGCCGACCTGGCCATCCGCACGGCACAACCCAGTGGGCGATTGGAAGAGATGAGCCTTGAAGAAGTGGAAAGCTTCCTGATTAAGAAGGCTGTGCAGAAGCATAACGGCAATGTCAGCCATGCGGCCAAGGCATTGGGATTAAGCCGCAGCGCGCTATATCGAAGACTGGAGCGCTATGGGTTATGAAGCAATTCGGGCATGAGCTACGCATTCTGCTGTGGGCTCTGCTTGCTGGGTTCCCTGGTTCGGTGATTGCTCTTTACCTGCTTTGGACGGGCGGATATTCCGGAAAAGTATTCTGGACACTGACGCTACTAATTGTCAGTGTGTGGCTGTTTGCGGCATTTTCTGTGCGCGAGAAAGTAGCCGGTCCACTACGTACGGTAGCCAATTTATTGGAAGCCATGCGTCAGGGAGATTTTTCTATTCGTGCCCGCGATGCGCTGGGTGGCGATGCACTTTCCGAAGTAATGCAGCAAGTGAATGCGATGGGCGAAACGCTGCATTCGCAACGCCTGGGCGCATTGGAAGCCACCGCGCTGTTGCGGAAAGTGATGGAAGAAATTGATGTAAGTATTTTCGCTTTCGATGAAGTGAACCGCTTGCAGTTGGTGAATCACGCCGGAGCTCGGCTGTTGGCACAACCTACCGAACGATTGCTATCGCGCGATGCGGAGACGTTGGGACTTTCCGATTGTCTTCGCGGTGAGCTATCGCAAACCATTCAACGGACCTTTCCGAGCGGTGCTGGGCGATGGGGCATCAGCAGGTCCACATTTCGTGAAGGCGGCAAGCCACATCAGATGCTGGTTATCACAGAGCTTACTCGTGCCTTACGCGAAGAGGAACTGCAAGCCTGGCAGAGGTTGGTGCGCGTGCTGGGTCATGAACTGAATAATTCCCTGACGCCGATCAAGTCCATTGCAGGCACGCTGGAAGGTATGGTGAAACGCGAACCGCTACCGGAAGATTGGCGGGACGATATGACCCGTGGACTTTCGGTGATCGCAAGCCGGTCAGAAGCGCTGGGTCGATTCACTGGGGCCTATGCCAAGCTGGCCGGATTACCACGTCCTGTGTGGGCAGCGGTGCCTGTGCGGGATTGGGTGGAACGGGCAGTGCGTTTGGAAACACGGATGAGTGTGCGCATTGACTATGGTCCCGAGTTCATCATGAAAGCGGATGGCGATCAACTGGATCAATTGCTGATCAATTTGTTGCGCAATGCAGTGGATGCGTCGCTTGAAACTGGCAGTCAATTGGTGGTTGTAAGTTGGAGTAAGACGGGCACCAAACTGGAAGTGCGAGTGATAGATGAGGGGCTTGGACTGTCGGGCACTGCGAATCTGTTTGTGCCCTTTTTCACCACAAAACCGGCGGGTTCAGGAATTGGCTTGGTGTTAAGCAGGCAGATTGCTGAAGCGCATGGCGGGCAATTGACGTTGGAGAATCGGCAGGATGGATGTGGATGTGTGGCGCGATTGAATTTTGATTTTGAACACACTGCTGCGTGATTGAAAACAAGATTACCGATCAAAGACACTTCGCCTTTCAGACTGCCCACCACAGCAGCCTTGCTGGTATCACCAGCTCACTTTGCAGGTTCCCCAACTGTTGAAGTGATCCAGGTTTTCCGTGACCTTGATCGGTGTACTTTGAAATGAAACTCGAATCGATCCGAGGGCCTTTTGCTCACCTTGCGGTTTGCATAGGCTTTTATTGAGGAAGAACGCTGCGCAGCGGTTTTGACTTCCTGGTTGAGATTAGAGCAGGCGAGTTTAATGGATGGATTGACGTGAAGGGTAAGTGGTAGAAATTGTGGGAAATGGAGGTGGGGAGGATTGGTGATTGTTATTTTGATTGTGGTGCCCGGGGCGGGAATTGCACACCTTTGGCATGAAAACTAGCCCTTTGTTTTCACTATCTCGTTGATTCTGCGTTGTGCAGGATTTGCAGAATGGGCGGTTTGAGCGGGTTGCAGCCCCGTAATAGCCCCACGGACTTCGCATGATGAATCCATGATCCGGTTTGTCTTCGTCTTCCAAACACCACCGCCAGCACGCACAGAAGCCCTCAGTTCGATCCGCAGCCGTCCGGTAAGGGCCACAAGCTCGACGCCATTTCTGATGATGCCCTGAAGCCACAGGAGTCCCTACGACCACTCATTTCCGCTAGACAACGAACCCATTTCGCAAGCGAACCTTGCGGTCGTCTTCTTACTTGCCGGGGAGATGAGCGTGGAGGTCCGTTTCCCTCGACTAAACCCTGCTCGAATCGCTAGGCCCTCAGCGGTAGATGAAATCCATGACCTGACCAATGCCCTTATCACGAAAGACTTTCTCATCGACGTAGTTGATTTCGAACGCCTTCTTGTCAGCAGAAAGAAGAAACTGGAAGCGTACTGGGACAGGCAGAGTCTGCATGCAATGCTCGATCTTGGCTTCATCGCCTCTGCCCGATTCCTGAAGCGCTCTCAACTTCTCGTTGTATGTCGCAGTAACGCTGGTTTCCTCTTTTAGTAGTTCTTGTCGCTTCGCTTGACGCTCCAACTTCTGTTTCGAGGTCTCTTTTACGGGTTCTGCAGGAGTCTGATTCGTCGGCTGATCGTAGTTGCCCGTTCTGAATACCATCGTCTTAATCCATGGCTCTTCTGTCGCTTTAAGTTGCTCGGCGATGTTCCTAATGGCGGCTGTGTGCTGTTGTTGTTCGTTGGAAACGACCTCTTTCCGGTTTGCGATATTCGCTTGGAGACCAAGCGTGTCGATGCAGAAGCCCTCGAGGTAAAATTTACTTCTGCTCACTCTCAATCCTTCCGGTGAGACGGTGCCGTCGAACTGCACGACCGTTGCTCCTTTGGGTGTTTCAAACGAACTCCACTTTGCGTTTTGAAAAGTACCTTCGAACGCTTTCCCGACCGTCGTCGAATTGTAGCCAGTGAGAACGCCGTTTCTGACGACCTCGACTTCGGGGCCACGACGGGCCGCTGGTTTATCCCCCTCCGAAGCAGGCGTCGTCGCAGCACCCATAGCCGTCGAAGATGAAAGGGACTGACAGCCAGTGCAGGCGATGACACAGGCGGCGGTAAACGCCAGAATGTACTTTGAATGAGTGGTCATGAAGGGTTTCCTTGTGGTTTGAAAAATTCAGTTGGGAATGGAATCCATGGATTCGCTAATCTGTAGCAACCCGCCGAGCAGAATCGCTCCAGCCGAGGCCGTCGCCAAGTAACCGCCAAAGCCAACGACGCCCGAGAATGCGTTGCAGACGGCGGCGGCTCCCGGCCCGAACCAAAGCGTGCCGATCACGATGTACCAACGGGCGGAGAGAATCCGCTTCCTGGCGTCAGCAGTTTTCGTGGCGGCGAACATCAGGAAACACGCCACCATCGACAAAGGGTACATCCAGAAAACCCAGGAACCATCTAGAGCGGCACGTAGGCCACTTGCAGAGACGGTGCCGAACAACGTGATCCACGGGAGAAAGAATGCAACGAGTCCAGCGAGTGCGCCGAACACGACGGCCTTCTCGCCAGTGCTCCGGGCGGCGCTGACGGTGTTCATGAAGGCGTCCTTCGCCACGGTGCCGGATGCGGCGGCGACTGAGGCTGCGTACTTGGCCTTCTGTGCGATCTGATCTTGGATAATCTGCTCTTGAGTTTGCTCCATCACGTTTCCCTGGTGGGTTGACCACTACGGTATCTGAAAGACACCCCGTAATGGCATCTATCGGCGGTGCGATCCATTGACTGTAGTGCATAACCCGCACAAAAGTTGAGACTTCTTGTAGGTGAATGACCTACTGGAACGATTGGGAAAGCGAGTGCAGCAACTCCGGGCAGCAAAGGGCTGGTCCCAGGAGGAGTTCGCCCACGTTTGCGGATTACACCGGACCTACGTCGGCCAGATTGAGCGTGCGGAAAAGAACATCAGTTTCGAGAATCTGACAAAGCTATCGTCGGCGCTCGGGATCACGCTGGCGGAATTACTCTCCGGGTTGGAGGGCGGCGGTTCGGTGGCTCGGAAGAGTGCGAATTTTGAATCAGCTTCGGATGCCGAACTTCGAGCGCTGGAATCGCAACGGTTAGCTCGACGCCTTAGCCATCAGCAAGCCGCAGTTCAAAAAACGGTGTTGGAATTGGTTGATGCAGTCAGCGGAGAGAGTCCTAGCAATGATGTTGCGAAGAAGCGCACGTCAAAGGCGAAGAAGAGCAGGTAGCGCCGCCAGCCCCTCACAGATCGCTCTCAGTGCTCTCGACACGGCCCAATGGACCCACGGCTCACCCGGCGACGGTCTGTAGCGTCGAAAGAACGATGGAATTCTCAAGCCCACGATTGTCCCGTTCCATGATCGTGCCGTCTTTGCTGATGAAGCTGTTGCATCCTTGGGGGTCCGAGTTTGCGAGAACAACGTAATGGTTCGGCCAACTCCCGGCAATAGCGTGATCGCCGTAATCGTTGTTCATGCACGCTGGAATGCAGACGATCTTTGGACCCTGCGCTTTTGACAGTCGGTCTTCGATTGGCCGAAACACTTGGGGACTGTCACAGTCCATACAAACGATGGCGGCGATGGATGAGCCGCCGCACTGGATAGGATTGGGAGCATCAGCAACGGCGTTAAAGGGCGTGTAGTTCGGGTAGCCGTCGTTACCGTGCTTCCGACAGATCAGTGTGCTGCTCGAAGCATGAATGAGGTAAGCGGAACTGAAGGGTGGCATGGGAGCATTCGGTTCCTCGACGATCATTCCGGCAACGAACGTGACGCTGTACTTCCCTGCAAGCGATTGAAGCGCTCCAAGCGCTGTTCTGTCGTAGTTGCATTGCCCCATATTCCGGTAGTACTTGCCGATGTTGAAACCTTCAGGGAGAACGATCAACGAACCGCCGACCCTGCCTTGCTTTTCCAGGGCGGTCTCCAGTGATGGAAGGGGCGTGTCGTATCCAGCAACAAATCTGAAGAAGCCGACGTTCGAGAACATAGGACTGATAGCCGCTTAAGTACCTGTGCGAGATTCAGCCTGATCCGAATCGCTGCTGGAGGCGACGGCTGGCTCTTGTTCTTTGGCTGGATTCTGCACGTCGGCGGGGGTCGCTGTTGGACTGCTGGCATTTCCAGTCTGCTCATCTACCTTTGCGGGTCCGGTATCAGCGTCCCCTGACGAGGTAGCCTGTTGTTCCGGCTGAACTGATTTCGCATCTTCCTTTGCAACCCTGACGCTCCCATCCGGCGTGATCTTTGACTGATCCTCCAGGACGGTGGTAACGATTTTGGGAACCTCTTCCGGCTGTAAGGCGAGATCGAGCACGGTCTGACCGATTGCTTGAGGCTTGGAGATGTCAATGCCTGAGTCCGTGATCTTGAGCAGGTCTGAATCCCAGGTTAAAAGGGCATCGCACCCGGCCCGAATCGCACACGCCAAATGAACGGCGTCGTATGGCTTGAGGCCGTGCTTCCGGCACAGCCTGTGTGCTGATTCCGCAATCGAACGGTCCACGTCCACGATCTTGAAAAAGCCGTTGCGGAAGAAATCTGTGATCTTGGTTTCTGGGTCCGCATCTACTGAAGTCTTCGAGTTGCCCTTGTGGACTTCCGTGATAGTGATGGATGCCGTGTAGACGGGAAACGTCCCCGCTTCAGCCAAACTCAGGATGTGCTTTGCGACGTTGGCCCGTTCTTCATGCCCGATCACTTTGCCACCCGCATCGGTCTGAGGAATGGATTCGCCCTTGATCAAAGCAATGAAGATGCTGGACTCCAGGTACGGCTTTTTGTATTGTTCAGCCACGGCGGATGCTCCGAATGTATTCCTCAGTACTCAGGCCACCAGTAAAGTTGGGATCGCTCCCCGTTAGCTCCGCAACGGTTGGCAATCGTCCTGTTCCTTCGACCAACTCGAAATCGGCGACCGCAACCCTGACAGGTTCCCCCTTCGCATTGCTGAACACTTCGCCCGACACCACGACCCGGCCACCCAACGTTTGAAGAACCTTGTCCATGATGCGCTGCTGATCGAAGTGGCAGTTCACGGCCTTCTTGGTGATCGAATGGTAAATGACAAACTTCTTCGTCCCGTGAATAGAGATCGCTTCCAATCGGCCTTCGACGGAACCCACAGCCTCCGTCTTGACGGGCAGCAATTCTTCGATGGTCTTCGAGGACTTCTCCGATACATCCACGCTCTGCTGACCATCGGGAGCGCTTGCGATGAAACCCTTCGCCCCGTTCTTGTGGATGAGGGACACCATCTTCTTGACCTTTCGCATCCCGACATCGGTAAGATACGGAGGGCTTGTTCCGTGATGCTCTAGGTTATCCAGTCCGGTAAGAAACGAAGCGGCGACCTCAGTGGATACATCCTTGGTCTCTGCTGTCTGGCGCATGCCCTGCCGCTGTTTCGACAGCACTTCGAGCAGCAGGGTTCCGTTGTTGTGCAGGCGGGAAATATACCAATTCAGAGTGCCGCTGGAACGGCGGGAAATCGCCGGATCAAGCTCTCGCAGAATACCTAGCACTTGAAGCGTGGCTTGGCTGTACGTCTCAAGGGAGACGGAATCGGGATCGCCTTTGATCTCAAATCTCAGCCGTGCCATTGCTCAACAACCTCGTTGGAACTTAAAGTCTATCGAAGTTCGCAGAACTAGAGCGTTCCAGCGAAGGCCCGACTCAGCACCGAAGTCCTTAAGGCGGCGACTTCGGCCCCGATGGATTCACGTAATTGTTGCTGCTCCCGTAGACGACGGAGCAGTAGAACAAATTCCCGCTGCCTATGTAGTGCTGGAACCGGGACCTCTATTCTCGCCAGATTCTCGACCCCGAGCGTTCGATTGCGGCCAGCCCCGCCCGGAGATGCTTTCCCTAGCTGCTCCAACCCGGCGTTTGTGCGGAAGTGAAACCACAAGAACTCGGGAACGGCCACTTGCGGATCGGCAACACATGTCAGGAAGCGATGGGAGCCAAATCTGCCGCCGTCGTTCTTGGAGGCTACGGCAACAGCACCCTCCCATGCAAAAACGATATTGAAGACTAGATCGCCATTCTCAATTCGAAACAGCTTCTTGCTGCCAACTGAGGACCCTTCAAGCGGTGGCTTGTGAAACGTTCCTTTGCCGAATGAGCGAACGCCAAGTTCGGGGTAACTCTCCAGCGGATTGATCTCAACGGGTCTTCTTACGAGAGGGGCCACCTTCTGCATAGGCTGCGATTCGGCCTTCTCGATTGCAACTTGGTAGGCGCTTAGCAGAAGCCGCTCGATGTCCTCATCTACCTCTAGCTGAAGTGCTTCAATCTTCGCTAGACGGCCAGTCAGTTTCTCGACCTCAGCAACGATCACCCGTTGTTGTTCGATAGGCGGGAGTGGCATGGACACGTTTGCTAAAGAACCGAAGTAGAGACGATCCCGAACTGATCCGGCAGTCTGGAGGTTGATCGCCTGGAGGCCCGGTGCGCTAGTTAAGAACCAGTAGACAAGCCGTGGGTCAATTTTTGGTGTACACGAGAATACGACGTAATCAGGGCTGATGACTCCAACAAGTTCTTTGGAGTGCGCCCACCCAATTGAACCCACGTTCACTCGCATCGGGTTGTAGGCAAACCACTCGTTCTGAACCCGAAGGTAACGGCTCATGTCGGAAATCCGTGGCATCCCTGAACGGTGAAGTCCTACCTTGTTGCTGACGCCAAGTAACCCCAACCCATCGGCGTCGATGGTGCCGACTCGTTCCTTCCGCTCCACGAGAATCTCGCCCAGGCGCACTGACGGCCAGCCCATCTAAGACACCGCTCCTAGATCGGTCTTGATCTCGGCAAGGATTTCGAGAATCCTTCGTTCCTTTACAATAATGTCCTCCACCAGTTTGGCTGGTGGGAGATGTTCGAAGTCAGCCTTACCATTCGGATTTTTGATGTCCAGATTGGGTGAGATCAGCCGTCCTTCCGAGTCGTAATTGAGAACTTGCTCGACAGGTACCTTCCACGCCCGGTCTTCTTCGGCTCGATTCTTCCACCAAGCTATGCAGTCAGCGAACTCTTCACACTGCATCGGCTGAGTCTTGGTGTAGTTCTTCCGACCTTCTGGTAACGGTTGTTCGTAGTACCAGATTTCCTTCGTGGGACCACTGCGGTCGAAGAAAAGAAGATTCGTCTGGATGCCCGTATAAGGGGCAAACACTCCACCGGGTAAGCGTACAATCGTGTGAAGATTGAAATCCTTCAGTAGCTCTTCTTTGATCCGAGCGCAAACACCGTCACCGAAAAGAATCCCGTTCGGAACGACCACCCCGGCACGACCCGGCTTCGGCGTCCGTCGCAATTTCCGCATGATGAGCATCAGGAAGAGAAGCGCCGTTTCTGCGGTCTGCTTGTCCTCGGGGAAGTTGCCTTGAATGCCTTTCTCTTCTTCGCCACCGAATGGTGGGTTTGTGAGAATGATGTCCACACGATCCTGGTCTCCTATGTCCCGAAGCGGCGTGATGAGGCTGTTACGTGGGGCAATCTGCGGCGACTCGACACCGTGCAGCAGAAGATTCATTTCGGCAAGCAAGAACGGCAGCGGCTTTGCTTCCCCACCGAAGATGCTCTCTTCCTGGAGAATGCGCCTATGCTGAACCGTCTTGGCCTGGGCGCTGAGATGATTGAACGCTTCAACGAGGAATCCACCAGTACCGCAAGCCGGGTCAAGAACGCTTTCGCCGAGCCGTGGATTGGTCACGGCAACCATGAACTTCACAACCGCCCGAGGCGTATAGAATTCGCCAGAATCACCAGCAGCATCCCTCATCTCTTTGAGCATGGACTCGTAAAGATGGCTTAGAGTGTGAATCTCTTCGCTTGAACTGAAGTGGATTCGATTGACCTTGTTGATGATTTCACGGAGCAGGAATCCACTGCTCATTCGGTTGTTCACGCCACGAAAAATATTGGCGATCACGTCCCGCTGGTCCTTGCCTCCATCCGTTCCACGCAACTGGCGCAAATATTCAAATAGGCCCTTACCCTTGGTCCCATCTTGCCTAACGGTCTCTTGGTCGTTGATGAAGTGGGTCAGGTCGTCTCCACTAATCCCGTCTTCTTTCGCTGCCCAATCCCGCCAGCGGTAGGGCGGCTGAATGATCGGCTTGTACGGCTTCCCGGTCAACGCTGCTTTCTGTTCATGGATGGTCTCAAGGTCGTCGAAGAACTTGAGAAACATCACCCAGGTCAGCATCGGCAGACGGTCAAGATCGCCGTTCAGCCCTTTGTCCTTCCGCATGATGTCCCGTGCGGATTTGATGAGGCTTCCAAGCTGTTGCGCCGTGGTGAGCGGCTGTTTGGTTGTCTTATTTTTACTTGCCAACGGATTTCCCCCAAAGATTGTGCAAGGCGTCGGAATACTCATCAGGCAATCTACGTTCCGTGTTGATGCCCAGAGCATATGGAAGTTCAATGCGCTTGCACAGAAGCTCGAACTGGACCCATCTCAGTCGTTGCTTTTCAGCGTGCGTTTGCTCCTCGTAAAAGAGCCATCTGTGTCGCTTCCCCTCTTTGCAGAAGAGCACTGAACAGTGGCGATATACGAATTCGGGAGTTTCCAAACTAGAATGCGTGCGCCAAATCCAAACTACGGTGTCACCCGGCTGAATCTCTCGGGCAAATCGTGATCTCTTGGCGTAGCAAACCCATGACGGTTCGCTTTTCGGATCGGCCATCATCGTCGTCGCAAGTTCCAAGCCTTCGTTAACCTCGGCTTCCTCATCTTCTTTTAGTGGCTTCATCCACTCGTAAATGCTGGCGATCCAGGACGAAGATCGAGTCGCTACCTCGGGACGCTTTCGCTTGGCGGAAGCTCCTGCTGGTGGTCCACCCTTTCGCACGACGGTAATGCGCTCAAGGGTCTCAATTCTCTTGCTGGTGAGTTTCTGCGACAACCCCTTCAGTTGTTCGATAAAAGACAACGCCCCTGCCACGGTTCCTGGATGGTCGGTCACGAGGCCAGCCTCGACTAGGCGACTGCTAACGGATTGGTCGGATAGGTTCGCCGATGAGACGATGGCGATGTTATCGAGCACGATCAGTTTGGCGTGCAGACCGCCATACGAGAACAGTTCTACGCCACGGTCAAACAGTGTCCGCAGCAGTGGGGCGCTGGTCTGGCCGGATGAAATTGAATGCTTGCTGGCGTCCGTGATGAGGATGTCGCCTTCTTGAAGGCTCAGAGGCAGGTCTCTAGTGACATAAGCAATCGCCGCTCGTCGCCGACCTGCGGCCTTACTCTTTTGCTCCACTACTTTCCAGATGTCGTTCGGGATGAAACGAGTCATCGCTCATCCTCAAGCCGCATAAAGCTGCCTCTGCATTTCACTCACGGCGCTACGAAGCTGCTGGACGCCGCCAAAGTAGTTCACGATCTCAGGAAACGTGCCGTACTGCGAGATCGGCGGCACTTCGAGAATGTCTGGCATCACAAATTGTTCAGTGCCGTGGTCGGTGTACTTGTCCAACAAAGCGTTCAGAATCTCTCTGGCCTCTTTGCCGTACTTGCCGAAGAACGCAGTCGGATCGTCTTTCAGCTTTGCCGCCCGATCCTTCCGGGTCCGCACTGGCGATTGAAAGGCGAAATGGCAAAGAAGATCGAAAGGATCGGCATCAGGTTGGTTTGCAGCGTCGGCTAGAGCATGAATCTCGATCCCACGTTTCTCAAGTTCAGCTATCACTTCATTCCGGCGCTCAATGTCCATCCAAGTCGCCCGAAGTTCGTCGGCGTTTCGCCAAATCGTCCGAACCTTCTCCCCGGCATAATCGGTGAGCTTCACCATTCGCAGCCGCCGACCTTCAGCATCCAAATCCCAAACGACGGTGCCTGCGATCTCGACGGGATGATCGTCGATGTAGTATTTTCGTGGCGGCGCTGGTGGCGGATCAACGAGGCTGGTTGGCCCGGTCAGAACTGGATCATCGTGGATCAGTTCATGGGTCTCCTGGTACTCCTTCTCTTCAGCAATTGCGATGCTGGTTTCTTCACCGTTTTCGTTGATGTCAGCCTTGGTGACGCATACGGGATCGCCATCGAATTCGGGATCAGCAAAGAGTCTGGTGGCGGCTCCGGTGTAATCAATGATGTTGAAGTAGAGTTTGCCGTAATCGTCCCGAACTCTGGTGCCACGCCCGATGATTTGCTTGAATTCGGTCATTGAGCCGATGTTCCGAACGATGGCGACGTTCCGGCATGTTGGCACGTCTACGCCTGTCGTGAGCATTTGAGATGTCGTCACGATCACTGGCGTGACTGTTTCCACATCCTTAAAGCGCCCGAGATGACCCTTGCCGATCTCGCCTTCATCGGAAACCACACGGCAAACGTAGTCGGGGTACTTCTTCATCATTTCGGGATTGCAGCGACTCAACGCTGCCCTCATGTTTTCGGCGTGCTCCTGGTCCACGCAGAAAACGATGGTCTTGCCAAACGGATCGTCTTTGATGAAATTCGTAAGATGCTTGGCTATGGCCTCGGTGCGTCCCTTTAGCACTACATCTTTTTCGAAATTCGGCGTCACGTAAAGCTGATCTGGAACTTCCCGGTCGAATCGGTCGGTCTCACCCACTTGTGGTCGCCAACCAGCGGCGTCCACCGTAGTGAGGACTCGGTGAACCCGATAAGGAGCAAGGAAGCCGTCCTCGATGCCCTGGCGCAAGCTGTAGGTGTACAGCGGTTCGCCGAAGTAGATGTATGTGTCTTTGTTGTCCTTGCGAAGCGGCGTGGCCGTCATGCCCAATTGGTAGGCAGGCTTGAAGAAGTCAAGGATGTCCCGCCAATTGGAGTCGTCTGCCGCTGATCCTCGATGGCACTCGTCGATCACGATGAGATCAAAGAAGTCAGCGCCAAAATCTTTGTACAAGCCGGGACGCCGTTCGTCCTTCGCAATCGCTTGGTAGATGGCGAAGTACATCTGCCGACTCTTATTCGCTTCGCCGTTTTCGATTTTCATCCGGGCATCCCCGAACGGCAGGAAGTCCTTGTCCTTCGGATCGTCCACGAGGATGTTGCGATCAGCCAGAAACAGAATTCGAGGTTTGCCGAAGCGTCCATCCTTGTTCCAGCCCGAGGACCACAGCTTCCAGCAAATCTGGAAAGCCACGCTTGTCTTTCCTGTCCCCGTCGCCATCGTAAGCAAGTTGCGGTCGTGCCCCTGCAAGATTGACTTCACGGCCCGGTTGATCGCTATCTCCTGGTAATACCGAGGCGGCTTGTTGGCGTAGGTATTCGATGCGGTGAGAAGACGAGCGCCTTGTTCTTCCGTCAGGCCGTCAGCCGACGACAACCGACTCCAAAGGTCGGATGGCTTCGGGAACTGATCGATCTCGCTTTCTTTCCCGGTTGTGAAATCAAATTCAACAATGCCCTTGCCGTTAGTCGCATAGGCGAATTTGAGGCCGAGCATCAGGGCATACTCTTTGGCCTGTTGGAGGCCGTCCGTTGGACTCCTGTGTTGGGCCTTCGCCTCGACTACGGCCATCGTGAAGTCTGGAGTGTGGCGCAGAAGGTAGTCGGCCTTCTTTTTCGGGAGCCGCTTGGCCTTGGTCCCGGCAACCAGGATTCGTCCATCGGTGAAACTGCGTTGTTCGGCAATAGAGTGCGGATCGGAATCCCATCCGGCAGCTTGCAGCTTCGGCACCACGAACTGGCGGCAGGTGTCCGCTTCTGTCGGGTTGCTAGTTATGCGCTGGATGGGCGGCGGCATCGTGATTAGCGGCTTGCGGAAGCCAACTCCTTTTCGAGTTCCTTGCGATGCCGTTCTACAAGTTGAACCAGGAGAGCGGAAACCGATCCCCGGCCACCAGAACGCTTGGCACGCTCGAAAGCCACCCTGTTGAGCAGTTCCCACATTTCAGCCGGAAGGTTGATCCCCGTTGTGCGATTCTTGCGCTCCTGCGGCATCTCCGCTCGACTGCGTGGTTGCATCATAGGAAACCTCAAGTCTATCGGAACTGGCTGACAATTGTGAATTGTAGACGGGAACCGGACTGGTGCGACTGCTCGGCTAGTGGGATGATCGGAACAGAATGTCCAGAACTCGTTTTAGCGGCTTGAGTCGGCTTGGCAATCAAGTGAGCGTTCCAATTGAAGTGGATGACGACGGCTACCTGGGCCGAGAGTGTCCTAACCCGGAGTGTGAGGAGTACTTCAAGGTCACGCCGGGAACCGGAATACAAGGGCCAGCGCCCTGTCATTGCCCATACTGCGGTCACGAAGGAGATTCAAATACATTCTGGACTAAGGAACAACTTGAGTACGCCAAATCCGTGGCGATGGGCCAGATCATGGATGCCGTTCGCCTAGATTTGAAGTCGCTCGAATTCGACCATAAGCCACGAGGTCCGCTTGGCATCGGCATCAGCATGAAACTGAAACCGGGCGATCCAGTGCCAGTCAGTTGGTACCGAGAGAGAAAGCTGGAGACTGAGACAGTCTGCGATCACTGCACGCTGCGCTATGCCATTTATGGCGTTTTCGGATGGTGTCCCGATTGTGGAGTTCACAACTCGTTCCAGATTCTCATCAAGAATCTTGACTTGGCGAGAAAGAAGCTGGCCCTGGTGCCATCTATCGAGCAAGAACTAGCCGAAACGCTGATCGCCGACGCCTGGGCTGGCGTCGTGTCAGCCTTCGATGGATTCGGCAGAGAGCTATGTGCCAGTAATGGCAAGCCGTCGTTTCAGAACCTAGAGGGTGCCAAGAAACGTGTTCAGCAGGGTTACAACTTCGATATGGCCGATTGCCTTGCCGGGGATGAATGGCTCTGCGCCTGCCGGGGGTTCCAGAAGCGTCATTTAATGGCCCACAGAATGGGTGTAGTCGATGAAGAGTATGTCTCAAAGGCTCAGGACCCCTCGGCGATTGTTGGACGCAAGGTGACCCTGGACAAAGCTGAAGTGGCCGCTCTGGTGGAGATTGTCGAGAGACTGGGCAGGCGGCTTTACGAAGGAGTGGTCGGCACGACCCTCCCCTCCCAAACCAACGAGGCCGAACAGAGTGAGATACCCGCCGTAGTAGTTCGTTCTCCCGCCCTTAGATTCGATGGGTTGATCGAGGCCGACGCTCTGGTCTTCGAGCACGCTTGTAAAATCGCAGTCGAGCAAGGGCATTGCGTCGTGATCAGCGGCGAACGTCTTGTGGCGGAACTGAGTCCCAAAGGGATTTTAGAAGAACAGATCATGGACGCAGAAGAAGTTCTGGAGAATCGAGGGTACATCAAAATCCACGGCGTCCTCGCACCTCCCCATGCATTCGATTTTGCCATTACGCACTATGGCTTCGATCAGTTCGCCCGAATCGGAATCCCTAATTTCAAAGGGCTATGCACTGAGGTTGAACGGATCATCGTTCGAGACCCCCAGACGACTAACAACGCCGTGGCTCAAGAACTGGATCAATCGATCACGGTCGTCGAGCACATCTTTGCGTCGATGCAGGGTAACGGTCTCATCAAGTACGCCGAATCAATCGGTGGTGGTCTCCATATGGATATTTACTGGACCTCCCCGGAACTGCGAAGGAAAGTGCAAGGACAGCGCTGAACTGGAACTGAGTAGCCTTGCGTCTCGCATAATGAAAAACGCAACATCGGGGATGGACTCGGCTGGCAGGAGGTAGGCCGGATTCAGGGCCGAGGGACCCTAATTTGCGAAAAAGGTCTTGGGATGTTTTGGGAAGGGACTCCTACCGGGTACCTTGTTTGGGATTTTCTCGGACGGAAAGTTCATACCTCCTCCGACCAACGAACGGTCGGCATGTAATACAGTTCGCCGGATTGTAGCTTTTTCAGATTTTACTGTCAGAATGATCCACCCCCACCCCTTGCTTCGCCCTCGGCATTCACCGCCGCTTCGCCTTCTCGATTTGTTCGGCGGCATCCGGTGTGACGTTCAGGTTGCTTCCCGACCGAGAACGGTAGAGCAGAAACCCGACGAGCAGGGCGGCGGCTACGATCACCCAGATGAGTTTGTTTTTCATACCGACGGTCAAGTCGTCGAATTAAATATTTCATCAATCAGTGAAGGTATCAACAATCTGCGTGAGAAATTTTCACTGCCGAGTCTCGGTCGGAGCATTCAGCCGCTCAACCTGTTGGATGACGCCGATCAAATACACATTGGTGGCCGACCGAACTTGGCAGATTGAAGAGCGGTACTGGTCAATCTGTTTCTGCTCGAATGCCCCGGTCTTGGCAACGGCCTCCAAATAAACCTAAAAACGGCAGTTGCTAAGTGGGTTGAGGTATGAATTGGGTGTGTTTGAGAGAGCGTCCATTGAGAATGTGTCTGAAAATGTGGGTCAAGATG
>JAYWBH010000258.1:0-6141 GCA_043781815.1 Bryobacterales bacterium
GCTTTAATCCAACACCGCCTGCTGGAAGCTCAAAAGCAAGGCTGCGAAATTGCCACGGCCATGACAGCCCCTGGTTCTTTGTCACAACAGAACTACGAACGGCATGGCTTCCGGGTGATGTATACCAGAACGAACTTCAGCAAGATCGGGTAAACTTCAAGATTCATGAATAAACTTCTGGGGAAATTAGTCTGGGTGGTGATCGCCATTGTTGCTGCATTCTCGTTGGCTGCCATCGCCCTGAATCGTGGGGAACCGGTGAACTCCATGTGGCTGGTAGTGGCGTCGGCATGCACTTACATCACCGGGTACCGCTTCTATGCAGCTTGGATTGCGGCCAAGGTGATGGCGCTGGACGATAATCGTGCCACCCCTGCCGAACGCCTACGCAACGGGCATGATTACGAACCCACCAATAAATGGATTGTGTTCGGTCATCATTTTGCAGCCATTGCAGGGCCGGGTCCATTGGTGGGGCCTACGCTCGCCGCCCAGTTCGGATACTTGCCTGGGACGTTGTGGATCATCATCGGCGCAGTGTTGGGCGGAGCCATTCAGGATTTTATTATTCTGTTTTGTTCAGTCCGGCGCGATGGAAAATCGTTGGGACAAATGGCTAAAGAAGAGATTGGTAAAGTCGGCGGTTTCACTGCATTGATCACCGTGTTGCTAATCATGATCATCCTGCTGGCGGTGGTTGCCCTGGTTGTAGTGAATGCTTTGAAAGGCAGCCCCTGGGGTACTTTCACGATTGCGGCCACAATGCCCATCGCCATCTTCATGGGGCTTTACTTGCGATTCTGGCGTCCTGGAAAAGTGCTGGAAGCGTCAGTGATCGGGTTCCTGCTTATACTTGCCAGCATCTTCGCCGGGGAATGGGTAGCGCACTCCACAACTTGGGCACCGTGGTTCACACTATCCGGGTTGGCACTGGCAATCGCTGTGATCATCTATGGATTCTGCGCCAGCGCGCTGCCGGTATGGCTACTATTGGCCCCGCGCGATTATCTATCGACGTTCGTCAAGCTTGGTGTAGTGCTGATGCTGGGCATCGGGATTTTGTTCGTACGTCCCAACTTGCAGATGCCACCCCTGACCCGATTCATCGACGGCACTGGGCCCATCTTCGCAGGCTCCGTCTTTCCGTTCTGCTTTATCACCATTGCTTGCGGAGCAATCTCTGGCTTTCATTCGCTGATCTCTTCGGGCACCACACCCAAGATGATCTGCAAAGAGACACACATTTTCCCCATTGGTTACGGGTCCATGTTGTTAGAAAGTTTTGTGGCTATCATGGCCATCATCGCCGCCTGCGTGCTTGACCCTGGCGTGTACTTCGCAGTGAATTCTCCTGCTGGAATCATCGGGGCCACACCACAAGCAGCCGTCGCCACCATCAGCAGTTGGGGGTTCCCGGTGACTGCCGATCAGATGGCCACGCTTGCAAAAAGTGTTGGCGAAGAAAGCTTGTTCTATCGCACTGGCGGTGCGCCTTCGCTTGCATTGGGCATGGCTCACATTTTTTCCAAAGGTCTGGGTGGCGACGCAATTCTTGGCTTCTGGTATCACTTTGCGATTATGTTTGAGGCACTCTTCATCCTCACCGTAATCGACGCCGGAACACGTGTGGGCCGCTTCATGTTGCAGGATTTGTTGGGGCATGTTTATGCACCCTTGGGTCGGACCAGTTGGATGCCCGGGGTGATTTTTTCCAGCCTCGTCATCGTCTTAAGCTGGGGTTATTTCCTGGTGCAAGGCGTGCTCGATCCGCTAGGTGGCATCAACACGCTATGGCCGCTGTTTGGGATCGCCAATCAGTTGCTGGCGATTATTGCGTTGTGTCTGGGTACGACGATCCTCATCAAAATGCATCGGGCGCGGTACATGTGGATCACCATTCTACCGCTGGTATGGTTGATCACGGTGACCTTCACAGCCGCACTGCAAAAGATTTTCAGCGAAGTTCCCAGGATCGGATTTTTGTCGCAAGCTCGGGTGTTTGAATCAAACATTGCAGCGGGAAAGGTTGCCGCAGGAAAGTTAGGAGAAGTGAAGGTGCTGATCTTCAATAACCAATTGGATGCTGTGGTCTGCGGTGTGTTCCTAATATTAGTAGCCACGATCCTTATAGATTCCATCGTGCTGTGGACCGGAATTTTGCGAGGTCAACGCGATGCCCGCAATTTAGAATCGCCCTTTGTGCAGAGCCGATTGAGCGCGGAGGAAGTATGAACTTCATAAGAAAAGTGGGTCGGATATTGATAGGGATTCTGCGTGAGATCAGCGATGAGAGCGCCTATAAACGACATCTGGCATCGCATAGAAGGGAACACTCCGGAGCCGAATGGCGGAAGTTTTCCGAAGAGCGGATGAGACAGAAATATGCCAATGCCAAGTGTTGTTGAGGTGCAAGGCATTAAGGTGGTGGGAAATTCGCAGAATCGAATAATAGCCCGACAGTCTTCGTGTCAAAGACAATATATGTGGGTTGCGCTTGAGCGTGCGGCAATCCGTTGAGGATGATATACAGTTATTATATTATTGAGGCGATTTAAGTTCGATTTGAGCAATAGTCGGGAGGTCAAGCGGAAGCACGGAATTAGTTTGGCGGAGGCACAGGAGATTTTTCAGCAGGTGTATGTTCTTGATCGCAAGGCGGATGATCCCGAACAATTCCGTGACATCGGATGGATTGGTCCCAGTCTGTACTCCGTGATTTTTGAGGTCCGCCACGATGTTGAAGGAGAATACTCCCACCTGATTACCGCATGGAAGTCCACCCGACAAGAGGAACAAGTTTATGCCAATAACATTTAGACCAACCAAAACCGCAGACGAAATCGCCGAAATGGCCGCAGGTGGTGGAGATGTGTCAGCTTATTTCACGAATGAGTTCACGGTTGTTCGTCCAGTCAGGGAAGTCAAGATCGATTTGACTCACGGAATGTTGCTTCAACTTGATTCAATGGCGTCTAGGGTAAATGTTAGCCGTCAGGCACTCATCAAGACCTTACTTGGTAAGGCATTGAGTGAATCAGGAATTCCAAAACGGCGTCTCAAGAAAAGTGCTGCGTAGATCAAGGTCAATGACAGGTCTTTTTGCAAGTGTATCCCCGCACGCTCAGAGGCTGCTATTGTGGCACTCATGGCCAATCTGAAACACCTCTCACTATTGCAGGAGGGTCGTGAAGTCTGGAACAAGTGGAGAACGGAAAACGAAGATATTGACCCAGACCTGAGTCATCTCAAGATTCTAGCTAAGGCAAACCTAGGTAACTTCAATCTCTCAAACGTTGATTTTCGTGAGTTGATTCTGGTTGAGGCAAAGCTAGACCTCGCCTATCTCGGCGGTGCTAACCTTACGGACGTGGACCTTATGAGGGCATCCTGCCATGGAACCAGCTTCGTTGGGGCAAACTTGACGAACGCGGATTTTAGTAAGGCCCGTTTTTCGGTGACAATTTTCGGCAGAATTCATATCGCAGTCCCGGAGTTGTTTCAGATGTGGTCACAAGGGACGGTCCTTTCCGGAACGAATTTTTCCGAAGCAGAAATGTCCGGGTGTGTTTTTTCCGGGATGGATCTCAGTTGCGCTAAGGGTTTAGAAACTATCCATCATCGGGGAGCATCATCGCTGGATATAGAAACCATCTATCGGTCGAATGGAAAAATCCCGAACTCGTTTTTGAGTGGGGCGGGAGTTCCTGAGCCTTTCATTCAAAACATGACAGCACTTGTGGCGGCTATGGAGCCCATTCAATTTTATTCCTGCTTCATTAGTTACTCTACGATTGACCAAAAATTTGCTGATAGACTTTATGCTCATCTCCGGGAGAATTCTGTGCGCGTCTGGTTTGCCCCTGAGGATCTAAAGATCGGTGAGCGATTTCGTAATCGGATTGATGAATCTATTCATACTTTCGATAAAACGCTTTTGATTCTCAGCCAAGACTCGATCGCCAGTGCTTGGGTGGAGGATGAAGTGGAAGCGGCGTTGGAACGAGAACGACGTGAGAATCGGCTCGTGCTATTTCCCATTCGTATTGATGATGCCGTCATGAACACTGACCAAGCCTGGGCCTCTCACCTCAAGCAGAAGAGACAAATCGGAGATTTTCGCTTGTGGAAGGATCCCGACAACTACCAGAAGTCATTCCAACGACTATTGCGTGATTTGAAGACAGATGTTGTTGCTGAAACTGGAAAGCGAAAAAGTCCTATTGCAGGAAGCTTAAGTTCGTCTATTTACTGACTGTTGGATGCCTTATCAGTCTTTCCAAGCTTTGATGCTCGGCAGATTCGTGTCTGGATACAATACCAAAACAAAGTTATCGCGACGGCAATTCATCATAAGCATTCATTTCCGGTGCATCCCAATCCTGTGCAAAAGTGGCCAACCGATTCCGCAAATCGCCAGCCTGACACTCGTCGATTTCCCTCTCGCCTAATTGCACTATGCTGCATTGAGGGATCAGCCAACTCGCCTCGTCCACAATTGTCTTACGGCAAATCACAGCATCCCCAAAAATACCCCAACAAAACATGCGAATTTTTCCGTCGAATTTGCACTATACCTTACATGAGGACCATCACCGCCCTTCTGTTACTGACTTTCTGCCTACCCATTGGCATTGCCCAAGGGGCGAATCCGCCTGCGCCAACCTCCCATAAACGCGGCATTGGTACGGCACCCCTTGCCACTGATGCGGCTATTTCCGCATCCATTAAAGAGCGGCTTGCACGATCTAAAATCGGCAAGAACGGGTTCCGTTACAAAGTCAGCGGCGGCATTGTCACCTGGGAAGGGAATGCCAATGTGGTGCAGCACAAAGGCTCCGCAACGCGCATGGCCCGTGCCGCCGGTGCCCGTGCTGTCGTCAACAACATACAGATCAGCGATGCGGCAAGGGCCAAGTCCGCAGCCAATTTAGAGAAGGGACGCCGTCGGGCTCAAGTGGTGCGGAGCGAACCTCGCACTACTGCGTCAAAGTAGCGGCCTGGCTGGCCCGCACAATCTGTTGGTACGAACCCAGCTTGCCGCTATCCCAACCGGTGACGAAGCTCTCCATCCGTTGGATCAACTGTTCGCTGTAGGACCTTCGAGTGAAGCCACCAAAAATACTGCGGATAAGAATGCTGCTCGCGTCGTGCGGAAGTGTCTTCACGTTTTCTGCAAACTTTTCCAGGTCGCCATTGCGGCTTAGATATTGCTCCACGTTGGAAACATAAAACGCTCGAATGGTCAGCTTGCGTCCCTTGGCATATCCGGCGATCTGCCGCAGAGCCTTGGGTCCAGCCAGATTGGCAATCACGGGAACTACGCGATTCTCTTCCTGCATTTGCTTGACGAATTGAAAACTCTCTTCGGTGGCCAGATAGCTTTCCGGCTTGCCAGAAGTGCCAGTGGCAACAATCAGGTCCCGAAATTTTGGATAGTAAGGTTGCGGCGCTCGCCCATGGGTGTTGAAGCGCAGGTCTAGCCCATCGGCGAAGAAACGTTGGTGGAATCCACGAATGGTGCTCAGGTCTTCTTGGGTCAGCTTCAAGCCCAATCCCAGAATGCGCATTTGCACTTCGGCGGATTCGCTATCGAACAGTTCCTTGCTGGGTCGTGTCGAATCAATGTAGTCGACTATTTTACGAATCGGCGCGTCGTTCCATTCCTTCAGATTCGCAGGCACTGGCTTCCCGAGCAATAAACACAAGTACTCCACGCGATTTCGTGATTGTTCAAACAACGTACGGAACAGCAAGTGTTCCAGCAGATTCCCACGTCGGATATCCACCATGAAGGCAACTTCAGGACGAAGGTGAGCCATGTAAGAAAAGTTTTGATCAGGCCCGACGCCCAAGTAAATGCCCCCCGGCTTGCGCAATTCCCGCAAGGCGCTGGCCGCGTCCAAATAAGTGGTTTCGTTGGATATCAGATTGTCGGTGTCAAAGTAACCGTCGGGTTCAGAAAACTCCGTCACCATGCGGATGAACTCCGCGCGGTCTATGGCCAATGCGGTGCAGATGCTGAGGACGAAAAGGTAGAGAGCCAACGGGGGACGTGGCATGTTCTGTTTATTCTCCCGCGAACGCCGAGCCAACAAGAAACTGGGCATCTGGTGCCGACAGCGGCGAAACGCTCTCCTGCGC
>JAYWBH010000259.1:0-6131 GCA_043781815.1 Bryobacterales bacterium
ACAATTCACGGCTGGAGGTTACGATGAACAGGGCTTTGTCTATGCTGTGAATTGTAACTGCTTCTACACATCGGATAAAGGCCCCATGGCGAATCCTCCGGGGGCATTGTGGAAAATTGTGGCTGCGGATCAGGTTCCAGCAGGAGCGGAAACGGCTCGCGTGGTTACCGAAATCAGCCAGACAGGCGGTGCTGCGGCATCCAACGCTGATGGGTCGGTGGCGTTCCAACATGCATTGGATAACAAGCCTTTGAAGATTGTCCCCATGGCTAATGAGCGGGTAAGTGCACAGGTCACCCAGTTCCTGAAAACTGGAGTAAATCCTTATAAAGGGAACACTGCGGCGACGGCTGCGGGGAAGGTAACTTACGGACAATGGTGCGCGGCATGTCACTTAGCCGATGGCACCGGACGCATTGGCTCTAACTTAGTGGATAACAATTACACTTACCCTAGAGTGAAGACCGATGTAGGAACGTTTGAAGTAATCTACGGTGGAGCAAGTGGCGCCATGCAATCCTTCGGTGGTCGTATAGGTCAGGACGATATTTTGAAAATCATGACTTACATGGAATCATTGAAGAAGAAGTAGCGGGTCAATAAAGACTCAGCATTGACAGCATGGTAAAATACGGATGAGAGTGCGTCGCATATGCTTAACGTTCGTCAAGTCGCCGATTATTTTCTTTCACAAGTAGATGCAGAGGTTGGAGACTCTCTTTCTAACTTAAAACTTCAAAAACTTGTTTACTACGCCCAAGGCTTTAACCTTGCGATTACAGGGGCCAAATTGTTTCCAGAAGAAATTTGTGCATGGGAGCACGGCCCTGTCGTCCCATCACTTTACGGTCAATTCAAGCAGCATGGAGCGGAGCCGATTCCCCCTCCTGAAAACGGCATACTCACAGAAGAGTACCCTAAAGAAGCTAAGGATTTAATGGACGAAGTAGCTACGGTTTATGGTCAATTTTCTGCATCTAAATTGCGAAACATGACTCATGAAGAGATGCCCTGGAAGGAAGCCTACACTATGGGCACGGCAACCCCGATTTCAGAACAGACCATGGCTGAATATTTCAAAACCCTTGTAAAGTGAGACTTAGGCTCCAACAAAGACAGCCAAATGTTGGTAAGAAAATTGTTGCGCATACAAGCGGCGATTCAGAGCAATTGCCCCCAAAGTTTTGTCTTCGCAATCTTCAACCTAACTTCTGTATTACAGACTGCACCACAGACGAAAAAGCATCGTTTTCTCATATGCTATATAAGCTGAGTCGGTTCCCCTGGAGGGAACTTCGACAAGCGCCACGACATGGTCTTGGTTATGAAAAACTTGAGCGCAGCAGCATTAAAGCATCAATCCCTCAATGCGTGACGGAAGATGTGATTTTAATTGCTTTTCGGTTCTCTGGCAAAAAGGCGATGGTTGGTTATCGTAGCGGTGACGGAGTGTTCAATATTCTGTGGCTTGATAGAAATTTCACCCTATATGTTCACTAGAAAAGTTTCGAACTGACCGCAGACCCATTGACCTCAAGCAGAACCATCCCCCAACAAATCCTGCAAAACAGCAACCGTATCCCGACCCAACTCGGGCGCCCCAGCCCCCACCTTCCCAGGCGTATCAGAAAACTTCACCGGCAATCCCGTTACCCGAATCTTGCCAGCCTTCTGATGTTCCACTTCAGGAAACAGTTCCCGTTCTGTGGATTGCTCATCCGCCACAACCTCTGCCATGTTCCGCACTAGCGACACTGGAACGCCGCTTCGCCCTAACTGATCCACCCAATACGCTGCCGACTTCTGCTGGAACATCAACATTAATTCCGGCTCCAGCACTGCCCGATTCTTCACGCGCAAGGCATTCGTCCCATATCGTTCATCCGTCGCAAAATCGGGACGATCAATGGCTACGCAGAACGTCGCCCATAACTTATCACTGGCCACCGCAATGCTAATCTCCCGATCTGCACACGCAAAATTTCGATACGGAACAATGGTGCTGAACGCCGTCCCTAATGGCGTGGGCACCACCCCCGACCCCAAAAATGTCGCGTAGTTTGAAGCCATAGCGGACACCAGCGAATCCAGCATGGATACATCCACAAACTGCCCGCGACCTGATTTGTGCCGAGCCTCCAACGCCATCAGTGCACCAGTCAATGCGAACATCCCTGCCGAAATATCGGCGACGGAATGGGCACAGCGCACCGTCTCCCCTGCCGCCGTACCCGTGGCACTCATCAACCCTGACGACGCCTGCACGATTAGATCCATGGCCGGTTCCATGTGGCGCGGACCCGTTTGCCCGTAACCGGAAATGGATACGTAAATCAGCCGCGGGTTGTCCACCGCAAGTTGTTCGTAACCCAATCCTAAGCGCGACATTGTGCCGGGTCGAAAATTTTCCATCAGCACATCGGCCCTTGCTACCAGACGTTTGGCTAGCACCAAGTCATCGGGGTTTTTTAAGTTCAACGTCACACTTTGCTTGCCCCCATTGAGGCCTAAAAAGAATGACGATTCCCCGCCTTGAAACGGAGGCCCCCAACTGCGACCCATATCCGGCGACGTAGCGCTTTCCACTTTAATCACGCTCGCGCCATAGGCGGCCATCAACATGGTGCAGTAGGGTCCAGCCAATGCGTGGGTGAAATCCAACACAATCAGACCGTCAAGAGGAGGTAGAGACATGCCCTTTCATTAGACCTTACTTGGTAATAGATCGAAAAACTTCAAAGATGGGCCAATTCGTCTATCCCAATCAGCAACCATTCCGCTTATTCTGCCGTCTACGTTAGTAGGTGCCACAAACGTAACGCTAATGCGCGACAATGAAGGCAAGCCATGTTGCAGACGTCTCGCGGTATTTTCCGAATCACCGATAGCGGAATTTGGCTGAAATCGTGAGTGAGGGGAACAGATTTTGACCGTAGGAATTCCAGGGGAAACATTCCCCGGGGAACGCCGCGTGGCGATGACCCCGGGTGCTTTTGATAAATTAATCAAGGCTGGCATGATTATTATGGTGGAACATGGTGCTGGTGTAAGCGCCGGTTTTCCCGATTTTGAATACCAGGCCAAAGGTGCCACTTTAGGCTCACGCCAGGAAGTGTTTGCCAAAGCGGACGTTATTTTACAAGTCAAAACTCTAGGCGCAAATCCCAAAGCTGGCCTATCCGACTTGTCCCTGATGCGGCCTGGCCAGTTGCTGATTGGCTTTGCCGAACCACTTACTGCCCTGGCTGAATGTACAGAACTGGCCAAAGCGCAGGTGACGCTATTGTCTATGGAATTGGTTCCCCGCATCACTCGGGCACAGGCAATGGACGCGCTTTCTTCCATGGCCACCGTGGCTGGATATCGCGCTGTGTTGGCCGGTGCAACGGCTTCCGCCCGCATGTTTCCCATGCTCACCACCGCTGCTGGAACGCTAACCCCTGCCAAAGTTTTCGTACTGGGATGTGGGGTGGCAGGCTTGCAGGCCATCGCCACCGCTAAACGATTGGGCGCGGTTGTCAGCGCTTACGATGTCCGCCCGGCAGCTAAAGAACAAGCTGAAAGCGTGGGTGCCAAGTTCATTGTTTTAGATATGGATGCCAAAGCAGCGGAAGGATCCGGTGGTTATGCCAGGGCCATGGATGAAGCTTTTTATCGACGTCAGCGCGAACTGATGACCGCCATTCTGCGTGAACAGGATGTTGTAATTACCACCGCCGCCGTCCCCGGTAAGAAGGCCCCCATTCTGATCACTGCGGAAATGGCCCGTGCAATGCACCCCGGTGCGGTGATTGTGGATATGGCTGCTGAACGCGGTGGTAACTGTGAACTTACTAAGTTGGGTGAGACCGTGGAAGATAGTGGAGTTACAATCCTTGGTCCCGCCAATCTGCCTTCGGAAGCAGCTTATCATAGCAGCAAGATGTACGCCAAAAACATCTGCACCTTCCTGCTGCATCTGGCACCTAAAGGGGAAGTAGTGCTGAATTTTCAAGACGAAATTACGCGCGAAACACTGGTCACGCATCAGGGTCAAATTGTTCACGCAAAAGTAGCTGAGCTGGCCGGTCCTGTTTTAGTGGAAAGGTAGATCCATGAACCAATACGAAGAAGGGTTGTGGATTTTCCTGCTCTCCGCATTCCTGGGGTTCGAACTCATCCGCCGAGTTTCCCCACTTTTGCACACCCCATTAATGTCGCTGACCAATGCCATCTCCTCCATTGCTGTGGTCGGAGCCATTCTGGTTACAGGGCATAAAGATGCGTCCACTTTCGCCAAAGTGCTGGGATTCATTGCTGTAACCGCATCCACCATCAACGCTGTGGGCGGCTACATGATCACCGACCGCACCTTGAAAATGTTCAAGCGCAAGGACGATCGCAAGTAATGAAAGACGTCATTTACCCCATCTTTTACTTGTGCGCCGCAGCACTGTACATTCTGGCTTTGAAGTGGATGAATTCGCCCACCACCGCCCGTCGTGGCGTGCTGGCTGGCGAAATCGGCATGGTGCTGGCAGTGGTTGGCACAATGCTTCGTTACGAAGTGGTGGAATATCACTGGATACTACTGGCCATGATCGTAGGAACAGCGATTGGTGTTCCGCTGGCATTGTTAATGCCCATGACTGCCGTCCCCCAGCGCACCGCCATCGCCCAAGCCTTCGGGGCTTTAGCTGCGGCGTTAATTGGAACTGTAGAATTCTTTGAACGGCAACCAACAGGTTTCATACTAGTGGCACTTACTATTGAAATGCTGCTGGGCTATCTTACTTTCACTGCCAGCTTAGTAGCCTTCGCCAAGTTACAGGAATTACTGCCCGGTCGCCCATTGGTCTATAAGGGTCAGAACATAGTGAACTTATGCGTCATGGCAGCGGCCATCTTCATGGGTTCCCTGTTTTATTTCCACCCTGGAATGGCTTGGGTATTCCCCGCTTTTGCTGGCTTGTCCATGTTATTTGGCGCGTTACTGATCATCCCCATTGGCGGTGCCGATATGCCCACGGTGATTGCACTTCTTAACTCCTACGCCGGATTATCGGCCAGTGCCATGGGCTTTGCACTGAATAACAAACTCTTAATAGTTGCTGGCGCCCTGGACGGTTCCTCTGGCCTGATTCTGGCCATCATCATGTGTCGCGCCATGAACCGGTCATTCACCAATGTCCTGTTTGGTGGCTTTGGCGCAGTCATTCAAAGTACGGCAGTCAAGGTGGAACAACGGCCAGTGCGTTCCGCTTCAGCCGAAGAAGTAGCATCCATTCTGGACACCGCTCGTTCCGTGATTGTAGTGCCCGGTTACGGCTTAGCGGTGGCTCAGGCGCAACATAAACTTCGCGAACTTTACGATATTCTTACCCGCCGTGGCGTGGACGTGCGCTTTGCCATTCATCCCGTTGCAGGCCGCATGCCCGGACACATGAATGTGCTGTTGGCTGAAGCCGACATTCCCTACGACAAGATGGTGGAAATGGAAGAGATCAATTCCGAATTCGCAATGTGTGACGTGGCCCTGGTGATTGGTGCGAATGATGTGGTGAATCCGGCAGCGAAGAACGATCCAGCAAGCCCCATCGCCGGCATGCCCATTCTGGAGGTGGACCGCGCCCGCACCGTGATGATCATCAAGCGCGGCATGGCCGCAGGATTCGCCGGCATTGATAATGAGCTGTATTACATGGACAAAACGCTGATGTTGTTTGGCGATGCCAAGTCGTTTACTGCAAGTATCGTCAAGGAACTGGGGACGCTAGGCGTAGGCTGAAATTCTTGTTTGAAAACAACTACCGTGTTGGCGGATAGATCAGGGGAATCACATCGCGACGGCCCCGGCGATACACTCGAAAGTCCCCTAAATCTGTAGTGATCACCGGATACTTTGGATGCAGTCCGCTTAGACGAATCAAACAAAGGTCTGCCAGATCAGGAGCCCGGTCTGCGTATCGAACAGCCAATTCCTTAAGCCTCGAAATGTGGTCGGCCATTTGAAATGCAGGCTGTATCAGCCCGTCCTCCACGAAACTCAGCACAAGACTGGCACTCCCCAGGTGAAATGCGGTTTCCGCCAGCACGGCTTCGCAAGTAAGTAAAGGCTCACTGACTTGTTCGGCAATCTTCACCGCCCAAGC
>JAYWBH010000260.1:0-6130 GCA_043781815.1 Bryobacterales bacterium
TAGAGCACCTTGGTTTCCGGCCGTTGCATGCGGATGGCCCGAGCCAGATCTGGACCACCGACGCTGGGCATCAGTGCATCGGCCACCAGGATGTGGATTTTCCCGTCCCAATTGTGGCTCATCTCTTTTGCTTCAGCGCCTGAAACCGCCTCCAATATCCTGTACCCGAAGCGGGCCAATCCTTTGGCAACGGTCGCCCGAATTCGCTCATCCCCTTCAACCACCAGAATGGTTTCACTGCCAGTGGGCACAATTTTCAGCACGGTCTTTTCAGGAAGTTTTCTGTGCTGGATCGCTTCGGCAGATGGCAAATAGATCAGGAAACTACTGCCGCCATTGGGCTCACTGACAACGCTAATGGACCCTTCGCTCTGACGGATCACTCCATACACTGTGGCTAGCCCCATGCCTGCAGCACCGGCACTGCGTTTGGTTGTGAAGAATGGTTCAAAAATATGTTGCTGCGTCTGTTCATCCATGCCCATGCCGCTGTCTGTAATGCGAATGCCGCAGTAAGACCCAGCTTGCAGGTTTGGATTCAGATTGGTATCGGCGTGGGGAATGGAATAGAGATTGGTGGCAATGGACAGCTTTCCACCATGGGGCATGGCATCGCGGGCATTGACCACAATGTTGATGATGACCTGTTCAATTTGACCTTGATCGGCGTGAATGACGGCATCGGGCTGCGCCAAATCGAATTCCACGGCAATTCGATTGCCAAGAATTCGGCGAAGCAGCATCTCCATATCTTTCAAGACAGCATTCAAATCGAAATCTTTCGGTTGTAAAACCTGATGCCGACTAACTGCCAGTAACTGACGAGTAATCTTGACTCCATGGTCAGACGCTTTCTTGATTTCTTCGACATCTTTGCGAATTGGGTTGGTGTCTTCAAGAGAACCTAACAGCAGACTGCTGTAACCGGTGATGGCTGTAAGCAGGTTACTGAAATCGCGTGCTAAGCCGCCTGCAAATCGACTGACTGCTTCCATTTTTTGCGATTGAAGTGCTTGCGAATTTATCTGGTGCTCGCTGAGCAAGTAGCCTGTACCAATAATATAATTTGGACGCCCGAAGGAATCATTCAATGCTGTATAGGTCCAGGCGATTGGTTTGCGGGTGTAGTCCCGGCTAGTCCAAGTGGAATTCTGCTGCAACGGGAACGGACCGTCAAACCACTGTGCCGCTTGCTCGCGCATGGCTTCGGAATCGGCTGGGGCAGCCGCGACATCCCAGATCTTCTGATTTTTGATTTCACCAAAAGAGAAATCAGTGATATTTTCGCAGGCACGGTTGAAGTGAACGATTGTGCCATTGCGATCCACGACGAATAGCAGAAAGCCCGCGTTCACCAGAATTTCCGTGAGCAGATTTTGCTGGAAATTGACAAGTTCCTGTTTCTTCCGCGTCTCGGTAATGTCGCGAATGACCAAGGAATACAGCTTTTTCTCGCCTAGTACAATTTCGCTGAAGGAGGATTCAATGGGAATACGGTCTCCCGTTTTTTGAACGGCGAACAGTTCGTGGCTGCCAGGGTTTTGAATGTAATTCGCCCGACGACGTCCACGGTCTGGAGGTGGGATTAGAGTCGCGATGTTTTGACCACGGATGTCTCCTTCCAGATATCCAAACATACGTTCAGCGGCTGGGTTGGCACTTTGAATTATTCCTTCTTCGTTGATTACGAAAATTGCGTCGGTGGCTCCATAAATCAAATGACGGGCAATAACGTCTTCATTTTGAATTGGCTGCGTTGCATCGGCTATTGGTTTTACGCGAAGTTTGGATAGAGCGTACAGGCTGCCCCCCAGGAATGCGACTAAAGCCATTCCAGAAGCTATTTCCGGCCCGCCGATAGCGGAGCTGGGTTGTGCCTGTGCTAACAGGGGAATACTCATACCAAAAGCCATCAGGAATTGTGAAGCATTGCGAATAAATTGTGCACGTCGGAATCTCATTGCCGAAAACTTCTTAGACCCTTAATACTAGCGGAGGCATTCGTTTAAGGCAATAAAACTCTGCAATATTTGTACTATGATCTCATCAAGGTTAGCCAGAAAGTAAGTTCCGGTGAATGATTGTGAGTACTAGTAGTAAGTGGCTGGTGCTTGGTTTTGGGTGGTGAGACTGAGTTGGTGTGAATGCCGCCAAAAGGGGACACGCTCGTCTGGCCACTCGCTTAGGGTGATTGTTGGGTTTGGGAAGATTTTGGTGGCTTGGGCCAGACCAGCATGTCCCCGTTCGGCTTGCTTGTTCTGCTACTGGGTACTTCGAGCGGCGTTTGGCGGAGCGTCGTGGGAATGCCGCCGAACGGGGACACGCTCGTCTGGCCACTCGCGTAGGGTGATTGTTGGGTTTGGGAAGATTTTGGTGGCTCGGGCCAGACCAGCATGTCCCCGTTTGGCTTGCTTGGCTTGCGTTGATCTGTTCCTTTGGCTTGTCCTTCTCTTCTTACTAATCGTCAGCGCGGACCCAGCCGTAGGCGGCGTTTTGGCGTTGGCCACCTGAAGCTTCATAGGCTACTTTCAATTTGTCTAACGCGTCGACTGGAAGGGGGGTGCGCTTCTTTTTGACATCCACTTTATACAAACCAGCGGCATTCAGGCCGAAGATTTTGGCCTTGTCGGCTTTTGTTAATTTCGAGTAGCCGAATTTCTCACACATCTCATCGGAAATTTGAAAGCGCTTAAACGCATCAATGCACCACTGCGGCGATCCCCACCAAAGACAATCGGTGCCCCAAATGACATGATCCACGCCGTACGTCTTGATATTCTTGCCCATGCCATGCATGGCGAAAATGGGATCTTCAATGAACAAGGGCGCAAAGAAACTTCCAATCTCAGGGTACACATTGGTCATGTTGGGATTGCGCTTTTTGATGTCCATCAGGATGTTGTGCCAGGCGAAATCTCCGGTGGTAGGGTCGTATTCATTGGCCTTGCGCCAGTCTGGTTCGTTGGGACCGTGCTTCAATGCCGAATGATAAATCACGAAGTTGAAATCGGGATTGGAGAGTGCCGCCTTCTCAATATCTTTGGGATTCGCTAAATGGCCGAGCGTACGCGACTGATAGGAAAACCCTTTGTGGGTGCTGATTAATTTGATGCCCAGCTTGCGCGACTGTTCATAAAACCACATGGCGTTATCGTCATCGCACTGAAAGCCATGGCCTGTTTGGCCGGGGTCGGTGTGGCAATACCATTTCCAGGAATCAATGCCGTACAGCTTCACTTCCCGTTCCATCTGTTCCATAGTTGCTTGCTTGTCTATGGAATTGGTGGCTTTGTTCCAATAATGATTTGGGGCAAGATTTCCCTGGCTGAGGGCACGGGTAGAGCCAGCAAGTTTGTTAATCTCCTTTTTCGCTTCCGACATGAGCCAACTGGGCAAAATGCCTCCGGCGCGGGCTTTGCCTTCCAGCGTCATGCCTTCAGCATCGCGCTGCTTTTCACGACCAGGAACGCCCGAGATGACAATCATGTCGGTTTCAGAATCAAAGAACATTTCCTTGACAAAGTTTTTATAGCTGTACGCATCTTTGTCGTTCTTCAGGTTGAAGCCCATGTTCTTCATGAACTCCATGTTGCGGAAGTCCAGGGCAAAACCATTGGTGAAATGAGCTTGCACGTCCATGATGAAGTAATCACTTTTGGGAAACTTTTCTGCTGTGGCCGCCGGTTCAAACATTTCGGCTTCTTCCACATCCAGCGATTTTCCATACACCTGATTGGTGGCACACCAACAAGTGGCCAGGCCCATAGAAGTGGTCATGAAAGCTCGGCGATCCATGCCTAACTTCTGGGCATTGGCTTGGGACATATCGCCAATCAAGGCTTCCAGTTGTTTCTGCCGCGTGCTTTGGGCACGGGGAATAAATTCTTCATTGGAAACTGGTTGGGTGGGAACCGGGCAATCGATCCCTTTTTTCTTGTCGCGGGCGGCTTTACGAATCCACATGGCCGTAGGCTACCACCAAATGGTTGTCTCTACAATGTCCTCAAGTGAAATCCGCCATCGACGTTGATCACTTGGCCGGTGGAATAATCCAGCAAACCGTCGGCAATGGCACGAATGGCTTTTGCGATATCGGAAGCTTCGCCCATGCGGCGTTGGGGCAGCAAGCCGTTAGCAATTTTCTCTTCATAGACAGATTCCACGGCGGAGATCATGTCAGTACGAATGATGCCGGGACGGATTTCAAAAACTTTGATTCCTGCTTCCGCCAGGCGTGCGGCGTAGAGTGCCACGGACATGCTGAGGGCAGCCTTCGATAGGCAGTAATCAGCGCGATTGACAGATGAAGTGTAGGCACTGATGGAGGTGACAAATGCGATGCGACCGCTGCCTTGTTCCAGCATCCAGCGGGCAACTGACTGGGTGAGAAAGTGGGGCCCCTTCAAGTTGGTATTGATTAATTCATCAAAACTTTCTTCGGTGGCATTGAGCATATCCTGACGCAGGCGTGGAGCCATGCCTGCATTGTTCACTAGTAAATCTAACCTGCCGAACTTTTCTTTGGTGAAGGCCAACAGATTGGTACGGTCAGCGGCCACCCCGATATCGCATTGAAAAATGCTGGCACCAGTGGCAGCGGCTAAGGATTCAGCGGCATCTTTACGGTCGCGATAGGTTGCAACCAGTCGATGAGTTCGGGCAAGTTCCAGGGCGACACCGCGTCCAATACCGCGACTGGCACCGGTGATGAGGGCAACAGGTTTATCCACCTTCATAGTTTACAAGTGGGATGGGCTTGGCGTCGCCAAAAAGCGTGCATTCGGCAGAAAGGCGTTCTTCTTTCTTCTGAACAAGATGACACGATACGCGTAATAAATCGCTCGCTTCGATTTCTGAAAGCACCTGAGAAACTCTACAATAGAAAGGTTATGCGGAAGCTTCATTTTCAAATAGCCCTGAGCCTAATTGTGCTGGGTTTAATCGTCCTGGCCGTCCCGTCGGTGGCGTTCGCGCAAAAGAACTTTACGTTCGATGCCCTGATGAAAGTGCAACGGCTGAGTGATCCCCAGATTTCCCCTGATGGGAAGCGGGTGGCCTTCACCGTTCAGACCGTTGATATGGACAAGAACACTAAGCCCAGACAAATCTGGATGGTGGAACTGGCCGGTGGAGCGCCCAAGCAGATCACAACGCAAGGCAACAACGAGCGGCCTCGTTGGTCTCCAGATTCAAAAAGTCTGGTATTCCTTTCCGACCGCACTGAGACCACTCAAATTTGGCAGATGGATGCCGATGGCGGCAATGTAAAGGCAGTGACCAACCTTGACACCGAAGCCGATGGAGTTTTGTTCTTTCCCGATGGCAAGCACGTTTTATTCACCAGTGAAGTTTACCCGCAATGCGATTCTGAGGAATGCAACAAAGCTGCTTTAGAAAAAGAGAAAGTCAGCAAGGTGAAAGCCCGTACTTATACGGGGCTGCTTTACCGACATTGGGATCAGTGGCAATCCAAACGTCGCAAGCATCTGCTGATAGTGAGCATTGATGGTGGGCGAGTTAAAGACATTACCCCTGGCAATCGTGATGTCCCCAGCTTTTCATTGGGTGGGCCGGAAGGCTACGCTATTTCGCCTGATTCGCAGGAAGTTTGTTACGTGCTGAATGCCGATGGTGATCCATCCACCAGCACCAATTCCGATCTATATACGGTGCTGGCCAATGGCGGCGATCCGCAACGGGTTACTTCTGGATTTGGAGCCGATACTGGCCCTGTTTATTCCCCTGACGGCAAAAGCCTAGCTTGGCTGGCGCAACGCACGGCGGGCTACGAGGCAGACCGTTGGCGCTTGATGGTGATGGACCGCGCCAATGGAAAAACCAAGGAAGTTACAGAGACGCTGGATCGTAATGTGGGAAGTATGATCTGGAGTCCTGATTCGGCTCGACTGTTTTATACTGTCGAAGATCGTGGACGTCAGTCGGTTCAGATGATCAACGTGAATGGTGGTGCGGCTCGATCCATTATTACTGGAAACAGCACGTTCGACGACCTTCGCCTGGCTCCTGATGCGAAGACCATGGTCTACAGCGAGCAGAGCGCCGGGCATCCGCCGGAGTTGTTCAAAGTATCGTCAGCAGGTGGTGCGCCGGTGCAATTGACGCGCCTTAA
>JAYWBH010000261.1:0-1928 GCA_043781815.1 Bryobacterales bacterium
TTTGTGGCTCCCCGAAATGGATTCGAACCACTGTTCACGGCGTCAAAGGCCGCTGTCCTACCATTAGACGATCGGGGAGTGTCTGTGAGTGAGACGTACTTTCAATTCCTAGTTTACCCTAAGTCGGCACTTCGAATCTCGACCACATTTGCTGGTGGCGCTGTCCACCCAATTGCTCAATTCAGACCATCAACAGCTATCATCAGATAATGACCGAAGCAACCTACAATGAACCCAGCCTGACGCTAAACCGCATCTACACGCGCGGAGGGGACAAAGGAAAAACTTCACTGGTTGGTGGCCAGCGGGTGGAAAAGGATTCAGCACGGTTGGAATGTTATGGCACCGTGGATGAGTTGAACTCCTGCATTGGAGTGGCGCGCGCTTCTGCTGAAGAACATGCCCAACTGGCCGAACTGGCTACCATTTTAAAACGCGTGCAGCATGAGCTGTTCAACCTGGGCTCCATACTGGCAACGCTGACTGAAGATGTTCATCCCAAGCAGCCACGTGTGACCACCAAAGAAGTGCTGCAACTGGAAATGGAAATTGATCGGATGAACTCTCCGCTGCCCGCTCTGAAAAGTTTTGTGCTGCCTGGAAGTCCACGCGCCTCGGCTGAATTGCATGTTTGCCGCACTGTCTGCCGACGCGCTGAACGTCTTACTGTGACGCTGGAAAAGATCGACAGCATTCCTCCGGAAGCGGTCATTTATCTGAACCGATTAAGCGACGCGCTCTTCGTTTGGAGCCGTTGGGTGAATTACAAATTAGATATCCCGGAAACACTTTGGCAACCAAACGCAGCAGCCTCTGGAAGCTAAGCCAATATTTCTTTGATCACGTTTCCAGATACATCAGTCAAGCGGAAGTCGCGGCCAGCGTAGCGGTAAGTCAGCTTCGTGTGATCGAACCCAAGACAATGCAACATGGTGGCATGCAGATCATGCACGTGAGTTGGCTTTTCCACCGCTTTATAACCAAAGTCATCGGTAGAACCGTAAACAGTGCCTCCTTTGATGCCGCCACCGGCCAATAGAACGGTAAAGCCGGGCGTGTTGTGATCGCGTCCACGACCTAATTTTTCCAACCCTGAATTCTGAATCATCGGGGTGCGCCCAAATTCTGAACCAATCAGGATGATGGTTTCGTCGAACAATCCTCGCGATTTCAAATCGTCCACCAGTGCTGCAATTGGCCCGTCAGTTTTATCGGCAAGCTTGGCATGAATGCGGATATCGTCGTGACTATCCCAGGGTTGAAAGTTGCCATGATACACCTGCACCATGCGCACTCCACGTTCCACCATGCGCAATGCCATCAGGCATCCTCGGCCAAAATCAGAAATATCATAGCGTGCGCGAACGTGTTCCGGTTCTTTACGAATATCGAAAACATCGGTCGCTTCCGATTGCAAACGGAACGCCGATTCCATAGACCGCACCGCCGAATCAAGCCCTGGTTGTGCACCAACACGATCCATATATCCTTGGTTCAATTTACCCAACAATGCCAGTTGCCGTTGCTGTTCCTGTGGCGTTAACTCACCGTTGCGAAGATTTTGAATCAGCTTTTCCGGCTCCACCGCCGAGTTCTGAATATGTGTCCCTTGATAGATGGACGGCATGTAACCAGAGGTCCAAAGTGAAGCGCCCAGCACCGGAAAGCCAGGACACAATACGACGTAGCCAGGGAGATTGTTGTTCTCTGTACCCAACCCATACGTCACCCAAGCACCCATCGAAGGACGCCCTGGGAGTTGATGTCCGCAGTTCGCGATTTGCAACGATGGCCCATGATTTCCTGAATCGGTGTACATGGAACGGATGAGACAAAAATCGTCAATACGTTTGGCAACTTCTGGAAAAATCTCACTGACTTCAATCCCGCTTTGACCATACTTCTTGAATGCCCACGGGGATTTCATT
>JAYWBH010000262.1:0-6119 GCA_043781815.1 Bryobacterales bacterium
GACGATTCCGAACGTAACGCTCGGATATCGTCCCAGGCTTCGCGCGGCTGGGCCATCGGAACCAGCGCGTGGGTTTCCACAATTTCTGGCTGTACCCTCAGAATCTCTCTGGCGATTTCCGCCGTCTGCCGTGCCCGGACATAAGGGCTGCTGAGAATCAACTGCGGCGAATTGCCTGCACTGGCCACCGTCGTCAACACTTCGCGCAGTCTGGTAACACCGTCTTTGGTGAGCGCCCGGTGGGCATCTTGTTGCGTCGGCGATTGATCTTCCGCAATGCCATGGCGGAGTAGATAGATTTCCATAGTTGAACGCCCTAATTGTGGCATACTCGGAAGTCTCAACGATGGTGGCAACGATAGGAACAACAACGATGGAGCGCAATTCAATGCTAGTAAAAGCGGCGTTTTGGGCCACTTTCTTTTCCATTGCGTTGAGCGTTGTCTCCATTGCTGCGTCGCAAATTCTTTTAGGCGCGGCTTTGCTTGCGTTGCTGTTACAGGGTCGCCGACTCAGCTTGCCTGCATACGCACTTCCACTGGGACTCTATTTCTTAGGCACAATCATCGCCGGTTTAGCATCTGGAACGCCCTCCATGGGCATGCCGCAGTACAAGAAGTTCTTCGTCTTTTTGATCGTGCTGTGTGTGGCAAATACTTTCCGTTGCGCAGTTGAGGTCCGAAATCTTTTATTGACCACTATCGCAGCATCGGCACTTTCCGCATCCTGGTCACTGGTCCAGTATTACCGCAAGTGGGATTACGCCGATGAGCATGGCATAGATTTCGCCACCAGCTACATTGGCTCACGCATCACCGGATTCATGAGCCATTGGATGACCTTCAGCGGTCATATGATGATTGCCGTTTTAGCACTGCTCGCCTTTATCCTTTTTGCAGTTTACCGAAAAAAAGATTGGTGGTGGATTTTGCCTGCTGCTCTTCTTATTACCATCGCGCTGATTCTGGCACAGACGCGGGCCATGTGGATCGGCACGGCTATCGGTGTGATTTATCTGCTGTGGCATCGCGATAAACGCATGATTCTAGCGCTTCCATTTTTGGCCGTGGCCGTATATTTTATTAGCCCGGAAAATGTGCAGCAGCGGGCGCTGAGCATTGTGCATCCACGGGCAGCATTGGATTCCAATTCGCATCGCCAAGCCACTTGGGCCATCGGTTGGGAAATTGTGAAGGCCCATCCGCTACTTGGAATTGGTCCACAAATGGTGAAGTATCGCAATAAAGAATTTGTCCCCACTTGGCTTGGTCCACTGCCCGAAGGGTATTACGAACACCTGCACAACATCTACTTCCAAACGGCGGCGGAGCGCGGTATTCCAACTCTGCTGATGTTGTTGTGGATGCTTGGCTGGATCATGCGCGATGCCTGGCGTTGCTTGCATCTGCTGCCGCAGGGCTCAGGCGATGCCCGCTTCATTCTGCACGCAATTTTAGCAATTATGCTGAGCATTCTTGCCTCAGGCCTGTTCGAAAATAATTTGGGAGATAGCGAGGTGTTACTGCTCTTCCTCGGTATCTCCCAATGTGTTTATGCGGTGGTACCGACTACTCAGAAATCGTAACGGATTTCAAAGTATCGCCCTGCTTGATCGCATCCACCACATCCTTGCCGGATTTTACACGACCGAACACAGTGTGCTTGCCGTTCAAATGTGGTGTGGCCAAATGGGTGATAAAGAACTGGCTGCCGTTGGTGCCCGGTCCGGCGTTGGCCATGGAAAGCGTGCCTGGGGTGTGCGACAGGTGCTGCTTGCATTCGTCTTCAAACTTGTAGCCTGGACCACCGCGGCCAGTGCCAGTGGGGTCGCCGCCCTGCACCATGAAATCGGCAATCACACGATGGAACACGGTCCCATCGTAGAAGCCGTCTTTGGCCAGGAAAACAAAATTGTTGACAGTCTTTGGGGTATCGGCGGCAAACAGTTCACAAACAATAGTGCCGCGCGTGGTTTCAATTGTGGCCGTATAGGTTTTCGAAGGGTCGATAACCATTTCGGGGTATTTCGTATATTGATTCGACATCTCTTCTAGTGTAAGCCGAAACTCACAAACGGAGTGAATTCCGTATAGTAAAGAGGTGAGTATTCGCGAACATCCGGGCCAACGTTTGGCGCTGGCCGGCATGGTGGCAAGCTCGCTGTTAGCCGTTGCCAAAATCTGGGTGGGAACCAATGCCAATTCCACAGCCACAGTTGCCGATGGCTTGGAGTCCGCTGCTGATGTAATTGCCAGTGGTCTGGTGCTGTTCGGATTGTGGATTGCCCAGCGGCCCGCCGATGAAAATCATCCGTACGGGCACGGTCGCTTTGAGATTCTGGCGGCATTAGGAGTGGGTATTCTGCTGGCTCTGGCCGGCGTCACCATTACCGCGCGCAGCATTTGGCGCATTGGCCGCGACCCCGTTCTTCCAGCCGCCTACGCCATGTGGCCTCTGCTGCTTTCCCTGGTTACGAAAATGGGCATGTCGTTTTTGAAGATGCGACAAGGCCGCAAAATGGAAAGTGCCGCCCTGGTTGCCGATGCCAAGAACGATGGCGTAGACGTCATTTCCAGCACCATTGCTTTAATCGCCCTTGGTTTGACTCTGCATGATCCGGTAAATATGATTGAAGCGGACCACATTGGTGGGGCGATTCTAGGCCTGATTGTCGGTATTTTGGGTCTGAGTGTGATTCGAGATACGGTATACCAATTGACCGATGCCATGCCCGAATCCGCCCGGCTGGATGAATTGCGCCGCATTGCACTTTCCGTAAACGGGGCGCTGGCAATTGAAAAATGTTTCGCTCGCAAGACCGGCCTGAAGTACCACGTTGATCTGCATCTGGAAGTGGACCCCGATTTGACGGTTCGGGATTCGCACGAAATTGCCAGGCGGGTAAGGCTGGCTCTAAAGAAAGAAATCCCCTGGGTGGCCGATGTTCTGATTCACGTGGAACCACACGAAGTATTAAGACAATGAGGAATAACGATGGAGAACATTGAAGTAGCGCGCTTGCTTGACCAGACAGCGGATCTAATGGAAATTGCTGGCGAAGACGGCTTCCGCATTCGCAGTTATCGCAATGCCAAGGCCGTGATTGAAGGCTATCCGGAACGTGTCCTTGATATCTTAAAAGATCCGGCGCGTAAGGTGACCGATATTGCGGGCATCGGCAAGGGACTTGCGTCGGTGCTGGAAGAAATTGCTCAGCGGGGAAGCTTTGAGCGTCGCGATGAGATGCTGCATAAGTATCCACCCACAGCGCTGGAGCTGCTGAAGATTCAAGGTCTGGGACCGAAGTCGATTCGGACGATTTATGAAACGTTTCGCGTCTCAACAATTGATGGATTGGAACGGCTGTGCCAGGAAGGCAAACTGCGGGAATTGCCGCGCATGGGTGAAAAGTTAGAACAGAAAGTGTTGCGTTCCATTGGCCAATATCGTCGTAGTTCCGGGCGGTTTCTGTTGAGTTTTGCCGATGTCATCGCCCAGGAAATGGTGGCGTTGCTGGCGCAGGAGGGTGTGGAATCCATTACCCCTGCGGGGAGTCTACGTCGTGGTAAAGAGACCGCTGGTGATGTGGATATTTTGGTTGCCGGTCCCAGGGCGGTAGAGGCTTTGGATACATTTGCCAAGTCTCCGCGCGTCGCTGAGTTGTTGGGGAAGGGGGAAGGCAAGGCTAGCGCCCGCATCGGTGTTGAAGGGATTCAGGTGGATGTGCGGGCAGTGCCTGTGGAAAGCTACGGCGCGGCCATGCAATACTTCACCGGCAGTAAAGAACACAACGTGGCATTGCGCCAACGGGCTATGAAGCTGGGCCTTACGTTGAATGAGTATGGACTGTTCCGGTTGGACAATGAACAACGGGTGGCAGGGGCTACTGAAGAAGAAATCTACAAAGCATTGGGTCTGGATTTTATTCCGCCTGAGATGCGTGAAAATCAGGGCGAATTGGAAGCCGCAGCCGAAGGCAAGTTACCGCATCTGGTGGAACTGAGCGACATGCGTGGTGACATTCACATGCACACCACTGCTACCGACGGAAGGGCGACTCTGGAAGAAATGGCCGCCGCCGCACAGCAGATGGGTTACGAATACATTGCCATCACCGACCATTCAAAGGCGCTGGCCATGGCCAATGGATTGGATGAAAAACGAGTTGTGGAATTCGCCCATCGGGTAAAAGAGTTGGATTGCAAAGCGCTGGGCATCAGAGTGTTTTCAGGCCTGGAATGCGACATTTTACGCGACGGAAAAATGGACATTGAACAGGATGCGTTGGCGGAATTGGACGTGGTCATTGCCAGTGTGCATAGTTACATGAACCTGGAACCGCAGGAGATGACCGATCGGCTATTGGCGGCAATGGAAAACCCTACAGTTAAAGTGATTGGTCATCCTACAGGACGAATCCTACTGCATCGGGATGCTTATATTTACGATTTTGAGCGAGTGGCCGCCGATGCAGCCCGCCGTGGTGTAGCTCTGGAAATCAATGCCAGTCCGGAACGATTGGATATTCATGCTGCGCTGATTCGGCTGGCGAAATCGCGTGGGTGCAAATTCACCATTTCAACCGATGCTCATCATCCGAAGCATTTGGCGAACATGCGCTATGGAGTGAAAATGGCCCGACGAGGTTGGTTGGAAGCTGGGGATATTTTGAATACTTTGAGCGCCGAAAAGTTCCAGCGAAGTCTGCGCAAGTTTGCAGGATAACCCTAGCGACGAGTAATAGTAACCGCCTTCCAGTTGGTAACCCCGGCATTGTCCTTCACCCGGATGGTTACCGTATTGCTGCCCACCAACATGGGGACGTCGTAACAAATCCAGGTGGTGCTGCCCTCGCATGAACCGGAACGACCGCTGGATGTACCCCAGCTGACTTCCGTTATCCCCACACCACTCAGAGCATTTCCTTTCATGATGACCGTGGGTTGCGACGCTTGTGAACTGGTGGAGGCTGGCGAGGTGATTGTAAGCGATGGGGCAGGTCCAGTCCCGGAGCTGGGCCCCACGTAACTGACATCAATCGCTGAAGTGGCACTATTTCCATTGTTTGCGGTGGCTTTCACAGTGATTTTTGCTGAGCCCGCATCTAGAGGGATTTGTAAAGCAGCCCAGGACCCAGCACTGCCAGCGGTCGCGACGCCTTGGCGGCCTTGCGAGGATACCCACTCAACGCGGGCAATGCCGCTGCTGTGTGACGCCGTCCCGCTGATATCAATCTTCGGTTGGAGCGCTCGGTAATTGGCACTGGAAGGATTTGCAATGGCCAGCATCACCGGAAGCGTCGGTTGCGGATTTGGGACGGTGGGTACAGGTACGGGAGTTGTCGGAACTGTTGGAAGTGTCGGAACGGTCGGGACCACCTGCTTTTTAGTGATGTTCACGCTAACCATTGCCCGGTTTGAGACGACATCAAGAGCCGTGAAAATAATGCTGTTGGAACCAGGAATCACAGGAACTGCCGACGCATTCCAGCGCGCTGCACCGCCAACGGATTGTATGGCTGCACGTCCCGTGACACCCTGATCGGTAAGCCAAATCATTGTCCAGGGGCCTGTTCCACCCGACAAAGATCCGCTGAAAGATATTGAACTTTCCACTGTTTCCGCAGGCGTCGGATCCACGCTCACACTGAGTGGCACAACCGGCAACGGTGATGTTGGGATAGGATTTGGAGCAGGTGCAGGAGTAGGAGCAGGCGTTGGTGCTTGTGGATCAGCATAAATCTGTAAAATCGCATTGGCATCTTCGATGGTAAGCAGTGTCGCTCGGCGATAGTAAGGGTACATCACTGCGCCGGGCTTGTCGGAATGTCCTAACCCCAGCGCATGACCCAGTTCGTGCAATGCCACGCTATATAGATCTACATCGGCTCCAATTTGCCAGTTTTCCGCGTTATCAAAGTGCATGTCCCCTGCGATTGGTTCAGCATTCAATGGGATTGGATAAAATGTGTGCGCTAAAACCCCACTTCTTCCGTCAAAAGGATTTCCGTCCCCATGATCTCCTTCGGCAAACAGGATGTTCACCGTCTTTGTTTCCGTGGCATTGGTGCTCAAACTAAATTGAATGCCAGCCACCCTTTCCCATTCCTTCATCGCCCG